>JAIXVG010000328.1 GCA_027483145.1 Planctomyces sp. | reverse complement strand
GTAGCGGTGGGGAACGGCTGCAAAAGGTGCTGGCTGCAAGTGGCCTGGGGAGTCGGCGGCATTGCGAAGAGTATATCACTACCGGTCGGGTGACGATTGATGGCAAGGTCGTGACCGACTTGGGCGTTAAAGTGGACCTGAGCCGGCAGAAAGTCACTGTCGACGGCGAGAAGCTGAAGGCGTCCCCCAAGCTGCACTTCGTGCTGAATAAGCCACCGGGCTATTTGTGCACGAGTAAAGATCCGGGTGGGCGGCGGCGAGTGATTGACCTGTTTCCCCCCGATATGCCGCGGCTGTTTACGGTCGGTCGGCTTGATGAGAACACCGAAGGGCTGCTGGTTGTTACCAACGATGGAGAGCTCGCGCAGCGGTTAGCTCACCCGAAGTATCGGATTCCGCGAATTTACCGGGCGCTCGTGGCAGGGGACCCCAGCCCCGAAACGATTGCCCAACTGCGGAAGGGGATGTACTTCGAAGAAGGGCGGATGCGGTTTGATGATGTCTCGAAGGTGAAGACAAAAGGACAGGCGAGCATTCTTGAGATTCGAATGCGCGAAGGCCAGAACCGCGAGATCAGACGCTTGCTTGCCCGGGTGGGGCACAAGGTGATGAAGCTGAAGCGGATTGCGTTTGGCGGACTCAAACTGGGCGAACTCGAACTGGGGGCCTATCGACGGTTGTCGCCTAAAGAGATTGTGGCACTCCAGGATTCGAGCGTGACGGAGACCCGGAAGGGGTCGCCAACTAAGGGGCGCAAGCCGCTGAAGAAGAAGCCTGGTATGGGGGGGGCGGCCGGTCCGGCGCGTGGGCCGGTCGAAGAAGGCTACGAATCTGGCAGTGGTGATTTTCAACGTCCAGCAAAGGGAATCAAGAAGAAGGCTTTCGGCAAGGCTTCGGCGACGGGCTTTGGGGGTCAGAGGAGTGGCCCAAAAGTGGCTGGGGCAGCTGGAGCCATCAAGAAAGCAGCGCTGGGTAAGCGGGTTTTGAAGAAGCCGTTGCGAGGAGACACGTTAATTGTGCCCGAGGTATCGGCTGATGAGGGGCAACGGGGAGTGCGAGGGTCTGCTCGGAAGCAGCGGGATGACGTGGGGCAACGGCCGAGAAAGACTGCCGGTGGAGGTGGCGTGGAGCTAAATGAAGAGAGACGCAGACCGGGTAAGCGAGTGGGTGCTGGGCCGAAGGGTGACGGTGGTCCAAAGGGTAGACTGGGGCAGGAGCCTAAGGGGAAGCGAGCTGGTGGCGGGAAGTTATCGTTTGGGGGGAAGAAGGGGGCGAAGCGGACTGGGAAGCGGACGCGGTAAGGATGATGCCGGTAGGGTGCGGGTGATCGCTTAGCAAAGTAGAATATCAATTGGGCAGACAATCATTGTGAGTGAAGGTGGCTTCATGAGGGCTGGCGAGCAGGCGGGGACTGAGACGCTGAACTTACCCGGGCAGGTCTTCGAAGCCAGCCAGCAGATGGCGAGGGTCGCGTTTCATACACCTTGGGCCAAGAATACGTATCGGATACATCTGGATTGCCCGGCCATCGCGGTTGCGATTCATCCGGGGCAGTTCTTTATGGTGAAGATTCCGGGCATGACCGACCCACTCTTGGGACGGCCGTTTGCTGTGCTGGACGTTGGAAAAGATGCTGACGGAGAGCCACGGTTTATCGACTTTGGCTATGTGGTTGTTGGCAAAATGACCTCTCGGCTGGCAGAACTAGTGGTTGGGGACCAGGTTGAAGTGTGGGGACCATTGGGTAACGGTTTTCCAGTGGCTCCACCTGGCCGAACGGTGTGCGTGGCTGGTGGAATTGGACAGACCCCCTTCATGGCTGTCGCTAAAGAGGCGTTAGGTTCGGGCCACTATGGTCGAGCAGTGCCACCTGCAACACGGCGGGTCACGCTGTGCTATGGAGTGAGATCAACCGAGTATCTGGCTGGGCTATCTGACTTCGAAGGGGCTGGGATTGAGTTAAAGGTTGCGACCGATGATGGAAGCTACGGGCATCGCGGGTTTGTGACCGACCTGTTGAAAGCAGAACTGGCCAAGGGAGATGTCGCTGCGGTTTACTGCTGTGGTCCCGAGCCAATGATGCGCGCAGTTAGCCACGTGATGTCAGAGACTGACGTACCATGCTGGGTCTCGCTGGAGAGTCCAATGGCGTGTGGGTTTGGAGCCTGCTTTAGCTGCGTCACAAAGGTCATCCAGGAGGATGGAACATGGGACTATCGCCGTGTTTGTGTGGAGGGGCCGGTGTTTCGGTCGTGTGAGATCGCGTGGGATTAGAAGTAAGAGGTTGAGTGTTGTGACTTGATGCGGGATTGACTGGAGTTTATGCGGGGACATGGTTGAAGTTGTTTCGACAGATTGGGTTGACGGAGCGACATTGCTGCACCGGTGGGGGCAAATAAGAAGTTAAGAGAAGATCCCTCGCTGACGCTTCGGGTTATGAGCTGGGGATTGATTCATCACTGTCTTGAATGAGTTTTGCTAGTTGCAAGTCATGGGGTGGACGCGTGCGGCTGGGGTATAGCACGAATAGCTTGACTGACCATAGCTGGCCGACGGCGCTCGAGCTGATGGCCGAGGCTGGGTATCAATCGGTGGCGCTGACGATTGATCATCACACACTCAACCCGTTTCAGAATAGTTATCGCGGTGAAGTGGTCAGGCTGAAACGATTGCTGGAGTCGCTGAAACTGAAGCTGGTAGTCGAGACGGGAGCACGATTTCTACTCAACCGTGCTGCCAAGCATGAGCCGACGCTGGTTACTGCAGATGACGAAGCTGCTGAGGTGCGAATTGGCTTTCTCAAGAAGGCGATTGACCTGGCGAGTGAGACGGGGGCCGATTGTGTATCGCTGTGGTCGGGAATACTGCGCGACGCTATTCCCCGAAAGCAGGCGATCACACGACTAGCGAAGCGATTGGAGCCGGTTATTGAGTATGCGAATCAACATGATGTGGAGCTGGGTTTCGAGCCTGAGCCTGGGATGTTGATTGCAACTTTTGCTGACTTTATAGAACTTGAAGAGGTGCTTGGAGCCAACCGATTGGGGTTAACGATCGACATTGGTCACATTCAATGCATTGAGGCTGATTCGATGGCTAGTTGCCTGGCGAAGTGGGGAGGCCGGGCAGTTAACTTTCATATTGAAGATATGCGGGTTGGGATTCATGAGCATTTGCCGTTCGGGGAAGGAAGCATCGACTTCGGCCCCGTTTTTGAGTGGTTCAAGCAATCGTCGTATGCAGGGGGGGTGCACGTGGAGCTGGGCCGACATGGGCACCAGGGGCCGTTGCTACTAGAGAGTAGTTATCGATTTTTAGCGGCAGGGCTGGAGTAACCGGCAATCACGTTTCGCCTCGATCGAGGACCATTCGCCCGGGTTGATTGTGTCGATTGTAAGGGCTGCACCACAGGTTGTTTGCTCTCCCGCTGCGGCGGTCAGAGGGCATGGCAGTCGGCCTCAAGTTACCGGGCCAGGTCGGGTGAAGACTAAATAGAGGAAAACTGAGGGGCGCACGCGCCTGCAAGTTTTTCGTTTATGCACAGTCTGCCATGCGCGGTTGCGCCGTTCGTGGTCCCGAGTTTTCTCGAAAGGTTAGTTGTTTTGGCGGGAGAGTTGGCCAAGACTCTGCGGATTTTGCGGCTGGGCGCGCAGCGCGGCGGTCAAAGCCCCCTCGTCGAAGCGCTCGATGTTCCGATCCCGGAGATTCAAACGGAAGCAGCAGAGCAATTGCTGCTGGCACCGAGCAGAAATGCGCATTTAGCGGTGCTCAAGCGGTTGGGGACGCTGCCGGCAGAAGTGCTGGAGATTGTGCGTACCCATCGGGACGAACTGGCTCCTGCGTTTCGCCAAGGGCTTCAGTATTGCGTTGGCGAAGAGCTGAAGCAGGTGCTGGTGGCTATCTCGACCTCGAAGGTGGTTGCCCATTTGGATCTGGTCCTGCCGATTGTGGTCAACGTTGAGAGCACTCAGCGAGAGACAGCCATTGACGTCGTGCACGAGCTGACACGTGCTCTGCGAATTGGAAACTATCAGCCGACGGTGCGTCGGGGCGAGACATCGGGTGAAGTGGTAGCGCGGGACCGTAGCCGGTCATTGGAACAACTGAAGCAGTTTGCAGAGAAGGCTTCGGATTCGCTTGCACGACGGGCTATCGCTGAAGCGATCATTGCGATTGGCACTGTTGACGATAAGGTGGTTCATTGGTTGTTGTGGCAGTCGCCGCAATCGCTGCGGGAAGAGACTTATCAAGTGCTGGCTGAGAGCAGTGTTCCATCGGTGATGGCGCTGATCTGTAGTACGCTGGAACTGGCCTATCCGCATCCAAAGCTGTTTCAACTGATCACCATGCGGACCGATCCTGAATTCATTGCCTACCTTGTAGGATACTGCCTGGCTCGGATGTCGGGGACGGTTCAGCGAAACGTGAAGCAAATTCGGCAATTGGGCTGGCTTGACCCAGACAATCCCTACATGGAGCTCTTGCCGACAGGGATGCATCCGGATGTGATTCGGTTTGTTGATACGACCAGTGTGCTGCGGGAGCAGAAAGAACTGCTGCGGCTGTGGATGCTGAGGCATGGAAGCGTGGAAGCAAGACAACTGGCGATTGAACATACATCGGCAGCCAATGAAGTGCTGGTGCAAGACCTGCTGGTTGAGTCGCTGCATAGTTCGAATCCTGAGATTCAGGTATGGGGAGTGCACAAGCTAATTGAGCATGGGGTACCGAATGCCATTCGATACTTAATCTCGATGCTGGAGGCCGAACAACCGGTGATTGTCGCTGCGGCCAAAGAAGAGTTGGCAAAGGTGTTTCATATTGGGAGGCTAGTCAGCTTAATCGACGAGTTTCCAATTGATATGGCTGTGCGAGCGGGGATCGTTTGCCGTCTGGTTGATGAGGGGGCTGTTCCGACGCTGCGTGAGGCTTTACGAGCGGCGCAACGGCAGAAGCGAGTGGCAGCCATTAAGGCGGTTTCGCGGTTGGGGTTTGTGGATGATTTACTGGCCGAACTGAAGGATACTTTTGAAGAGGCTGACCATTCGATGCGGCGACAGATTATTGATGCGCTGCGTCAAGCAGGGACGGACAATTCGCTGGAACTTCTGGCCGCATTGACACCCCAAGCAGTCCGGCCGACTGCCACGCCAGCCGCGTTTGCCAGTTCTAGCCGATATCGCTGGGATGGCTCGCCGACCGGGTTCGATATCGATGCACTGATTGTCGATCCTGGAATTGAGAAGTTTCGCGAAGGAGTAAGCAACGAAGGGGTGAAGCCAGCAGGACTATCAGGATGGAGTAGCCGACCATGAGGACACTATGGGGGTTGACCCAGGTTGAGTTTGTGCAGGCGATTAGCGGCTATCTGCGGAATCGCGATGGGGAGTACCAGACAACGGTTGTGCTAGTCACGATTGCCGCGTTGATTGGGTTGGCATGGCTGTTAGTGATCGCCTTCGACCGAATGGCAGGTCGAGCCGAAGGAAAAGATGCTGAACCACAATCGCTGTGGGACGAGCTGTGTGAAGCGCATGGGCTGAACGCCAGTGAAAAGAAGCTGCTGGAGCAAGCCCAACTGCATTATGGAGAAAGCGGCGTGACGGTGTTTGTTGACCCCCGGCTGCTGAAAGGAATTGAGAGCGAAGTCCTCGACAAGACGGCTATTGTCCAGTTGGGAGAGAAGCTATTCGGCTCGGCTTTTGGCAAGTCGCGGATGTTCGGTGAGCCGGTGGGGAAGTTCCCGCAGCTATCGGAGCGGATTGCGGGGCCAGCGGTGAGCTAACGAGCAGTCGGCCGATTAGCTGCGCTCGAAGATTGGCTTTCGCTTTTTTCAAGACGTGCGGGTGGCGGGAACGCCGTTTTAAGATCCCACGGGTTAGTAATCCTATGCATCGGGGGCTTGCACTGCGCGGTGCGCCCCGCCATCCAAAGCTGATTGTACCCAGCATTGGCAAATGCAAAGGCCCTAGTCGAAGGTGGGTCGACTCTCGCCGTAATGAATCTGGTTAGTATAATTGATTGTTGTATGGGGCGAGGCTGTCAGGTTGATTGCCCGTTGTGGAGTTGGTGTCGCCAAAGGAATGTGGCGGAGTTCGACGGGGAAGTCTGTCAAAATGCCAGTTAGAAGAAGTCTTCAAAGTTAGTGCGCTGCTTCGACTGAGATAACAACCCGGCCAATTTTTAGCCAGAATTGAGGCCAGTGATACTGCGGGCCTAAGAGTCAGGGTTGGATGCTGTTGGTTCTACCAGCGCGATCTTATTTGAATAGTCAGTTCACATCGCACTGGCATAGCCATTGGCACACAAATCTTTAACTTTGACGGTGCACTTGAGCAGTTGGATTGGGGACCTTTTAGCGACTGTCAACAAAAACCCGACGATTTGCATCGTTGGCTCGGCTGGGACCTAAAGACTGGTTCCAGCGGATTGGGCTTTCGACCGGGTATTCATTCATTTCGTCCTTTGTGCTGAAGCAAGCTTGTGTTATGGATCAGTCAGCACTGCGACTCCAATTGCAGGAGAACTTGAGTCGCGTTCGGGAGCGAATGGCTGACGCTTTGCTAAAAGCAGGCCGTAAGCCGGAGGATGTGCTGCTGGTTGCGGTGACGAAGTACGTTCAGGCCCCAATGATCGTCGAACTGGCGCGGTTAGGGCTGCGGCATTTTGGCGAGAGCCGTCCGCAGCAACTTGTGGCCCGGGCGAAAGAAGTGGGTGCGTCTTTTGACTATGCAGGGGATTGCCCCCAATGGCATTTGATTGGGCACCTGCAGAGAAATAAGGTGGCGCTGGTGCTGCCGCACGTTGGGCTGATTCACTCGGTCGATTCGCTGCGACTGGCTAGATCAATTGGGGAGACGGCTGAATCTCGCAACGAAAAGGTGCGAGTTTTACTGGAAGTGAATGTGTCGGGGGAAGCCTCGAAAGATGGTTACTCGCCAGAGGGGTTGCTTCAGGAACTTGATGAATTGAGACAAGTTTCCGGCATTGATCCGGTGGGGCTGATGACGATGGCCCCGATTGATGCAGACTTCGACAGGTCGCGGCAGGTGTTTGCCCGTTTACGCGACTTTCGTGATCGCCTGCAAGCTGCTGTGGGAGCTACGTGGAACCTGGCGGAGCTATCGATGGGGATGAGTGGCGACTTCGAAGCGGGGATTGCGGAAGGGGCGACCATTGTGCGGGTGGGTAGCGCGCTGTTCGAAGGGATTAACCTGGGCGATTAAAGGGAGTGAATTGCCCTGCAATTACACGATCCCCTTGTGCAGACGGACCGATTACGGGTTCGTCAGAGCGACACCTTGCTGTGCTTGCCAGCGTTGCCAGCCGTCATCGAGGAAGCGGGCGAACTCGCCGTCGACCAGTTCGAGGCCGCTGTAGCTGGCCAGGAGTGTTTCGCCATCGGGGGACATGATGGCGTAAGTTGGTAAGGCGACTTCGCCAAACAATTTGAGCTGTAACTGAATGTTTCCTTCCAGTAGTCGCTTGGCATATGCTCTGTCGGCAACCAGCGGGACGATGTCAGTATACGCCTGGACTCTGACGAACTTTTGAAGTCGCTCGTGCAAGTTCGGTGCTGCCATCTTCTGCTCCATCAAGCGGCAGTTGACACAATTGACCCCTGTAAAGTCGAGGAACAGGGGAAGCTGCTTTGCCTTCGCGAAGGCGAATGCTTCCTGGGTATCCATTGCAAACCGCAAGCCGTGGTGAGTTTGCATTGGGCCGGGTGGATGATCGGCGACCGATTGGCTGGCTGAGGTTGTTTGCTGAGTGGGAGTGTTCTCGAACCGAGGTGGCGCGAAGGCGAGAATTTGCGGGAGGATTAATCCGCTCGATCGTTCAGGGGTGAGGAGGCCGATACCGAGAAACCCAGCCAGGGTCATAAAGGCGAGTGAGAACATCAGTTGGGTGACACTGACCGGCTCATCGGGCCGATCGTGCGGAAGACGAAAGATTCCTAACAGATACATGGCGGCAACGAGAGAAATCGCAGCCCATAACAACATCACCAGGGTAAAGTCGAAGACCATGGGAGTTGGATTCCAGGCCTGGTCGGCCATGCTGAGGAACTTGAGGGCAGCCCCCAGTTCGATCAGTCCCAGGACGACTTTCACGCGGTACATCCAGCCGCCGCTGCGTGGCAGGGACTGTAACCAGCCGGGGAACAGGGCCAGAAAAAAGAACGGCGAAGCAAATGCGGTTGAGAAACCAAGCATGCCGACGATGGGATGGAGAATTGATCCTTGGGCTGCTCCTGCCATCAGGCTGGCCACGATGGCAAATGTGCAGGTGAATGAAGTCAGCGTAAAGGTGAGGGCCATAAAGATGACCCCGATATAGCCCCCTCCGCCACCACGATTAGCGGTGAAGGTGAGAAGCGAGGACGGGATCACAATTTCGAAGACACCCAGCATGTTGAAGCCGAAGGCAATGAAGACGAGGCCGATAAAGCTGTTGAGCCAGGGGTTATTGGAGAGAGAATTGAGGAACGTCACTCCGAAGATGACCGACAGGCCGAGCCCGAAGACGGTGAAGGCGATGATAATCGAGAGCGAGTAGACGATGGCCAGCGACAGGGTTCGCCGGGGATTTGTCGAACCTTGCTTTAGGAAGAAGCCCACGGTGATTGGGATCATCGGGAAGACGCAGGGGGTTAAGAGAGCGGCATATCCACCGGCAATGGAGAGGAGCAAAATCCCCCAGAGATCGGAGGCTAAGGGACGTGGTCCGGTGCCGGCGCGGCCTGGTGATTGGCCAGCAGGCTTTGCCGCGGCTGTTGCGGGGGAGCCACTCGATGGGGACATGGCGTTGCCATTGGATATGGTTGGCTGTTGGGCGGAGGGGACTGTTCCCAGTGCAAATTGAATGGTTTTTAGAGGAAGGCAGGTTCCGTCTTTGCAAACCTGATAGCTGATTTCCCCGGCGATACCGATTGGCTCGGATCCGGTTACCTGATAATCGCGGCTCCAGGCGACGGCCGGTTCGTGGATTTCAAGTTTCGTATCGGGAAGTGGTTCGTCAATCGTAAACGGCGGGTCGGCTGTGAAGCCTTCAGTGATGGGTGCGAGGCCACTGACCTGGGCGACATGAATTTCGGTGGGACTACCGCCGATATCACTTTGGGTTAGCGAAAAGGTATGCCACCCTTTATCGAGTTCAGCGAGGATCGAGAGTCGCAGTTTGCCGACCTCGGCTGGAACTGGAGCCAGTTCGAACGTTAACGAAATGGGGCCGGGCTTTTTGTTGCGTTCGGGGCGAATAGTTTGGACCAGCTTGGGTAAGGCTGGGGGCGAGGCGTTCTCAGGTGACGAAGTGGTTGGTGATCGATCTTCTGCGAGGCTGGCGGTGAAGGTGAGTGCTGGAATCAGTGGAAAACACTGCCCTCCCCCTTCACCGGCGGCACTGCAATATTGGCCGGTAACGGTCCCGTTGATTTCAATGGGCTTGTTGCTGACAGCACTGGTCCCTGCTTCACCATTATCTTTTGGACCAGCACTCACAATACGATAACGGCGGCTCCAGGTGACTTCGTCGTCGAACTTGGTCAAGTCGAGATCGAAGACGGGATCGTGTGATTGCTTGCCGGGTCGATTGGGCTGGAACTCGGAAACAGGCTCAAGCCCTTTGGCCATGGTTTCGATGACAGTCCGACCGGCGAACTCTCCATCCATGCCATAGATGTAGTGGCCGGGGGGAAGCTTGACTGTCACCCGTAGTTCGACAAGCGGTTCGATTTCGGACGCTGGCAGCCAAACGAGTTCGGCCTTTGCGGTCGGCTTCAATTTCGCTTTGGGTTTGCTGCCGAGTGCACTGGGCTGACCAGATAGAAGACCGTCCAACGACTGGGCCTGAGCCACGCCGAGCAACTGGCCTGGCGCGATGATGACGGCTAGCAGTAATGGTAGCAGCAGATGTCGGAAAAACGTTGTAGGCATAGGGCAATGCTTTAGCTCAAATGATGCGGTAGCAAGCCCCCAAACCGGGCCTGCTGCTAACGTTTAATCTCTTGCATTCATGGTGAACGGGAAAGGCCAGTTTTGGGAGGGTTTGGTGTTTAAAAGGCCTGTTGGTTTCTGAACTCGCGCGATCTTTCCTTGCAGATCAAGACTCTGGCGAAGCCAAGTGGCACACGAAGACAGGGTCCTATCTGAATGAAACACTACGCTAGACGACCTGACCCTCCAGTTTCTTACGCTCTTACGGCTTTAGAAGCAAAAGACTCGTCAGTTGGCTCCTTGCGGCAGCCGGGCATTCCATTGGACTTCAGCCGCACTTGGCCCGAGGTAGATTGGCTCGAGGGAGTCGGGACTGGTGAGTGACTCAGACAAAAACTTCGGCAAGGCCAATTGGCAGACGCTGCTGGCCTGAGCGGTTACTAATTGCTGAAGTTCAGGAGACAGATCGTGTATGGTCGGCGGACTGGCTTGAATTAGCGAGGCCAGTTTTGCAGCTCCAGGACCGTAGAATGGCAGGTTTTGACATTCAGCAGCAATCAGCTTCGGGCTAAGTCTTTTCAGGGGAGAGCTACGAAGCAGCCCGTCGGCGGTCCGCTCAAACGATTGGAGGAAGAACTCGCCACGCTGAGCGTCATCGACAATCGCATACCTCTCGATTGAATGAGGAACAGCGGCGGCGAGGACTTCGAATGTCGGTATGCCAACCACTGGAATCGATAGCGCATAGGAAAGGGTTTTTGCACAAGTAATGCCAACCCTTAAGCCGGTGAAGCTTCCCGGGCCTAAGCTAACCGCGATGCCCCCCAAGTCGGCTGAGGCTTTCCCGTAATCGCTGAACATGGCGGAGATTTCTGCAACGAGGGATTGAGCATGACGGCGTCCCGCTTGAGTAAGGGTGCGAACG
>JAIXVG010000580.1 GCA_027483145.1 Planctomyces sp. | reverse complement strand
GCCCCGCGAAGCGAAAGCCCCCGATAGCTAGTGTTTCTGATCCGGGGGCTTCTAAAGCAGCGCCCCCGTTACCGGCCGCATGCATAATCCCAGCCATCAGTAGTTTCACCAGACCGAGCAAGCACCGGGTTTACCCCCAAACGGAAGGAGCGATTTGTGGCGATTGCTTGAAAAACCGGCGAGAGTCGAGTCGACTGTTGTTGTCACCAGACAGTTCGTCTGTGGCTGCCCTGCTTCCGTTTGCCCTTTGTGAACTACGCCAAGCAGTCACTTCAACTCGACACTTCAGCGAGGCCCCTCATGCAACAGCTCTCTTTTTGTGGACCATTGCTCGTAGGATTGGTGTGCCTCTTAGTCAGTAGCACATCGCAACCTGCCTGGGGCCAACCAACAGCCAAGCCTCGCGCCAAAGGGGCCATGGCACCCGCTAAAGCGAAGGAAGCCGCCCCTGTAGCTGCGATTGACTACGATAATTGGCTACCTGAAGAAAGCCTTGTTTATCTTCGCTGGAATGGAACAGCAAAAGACCTGAAGGCCTGGCAAGGGACTGCAGCTTACAAAGCGGTTGTCGAGTCGGAACTATGGAGTGGGTTCTACTCCTGGGCACAACAGTTCATTAAGACCGACACCGTGGCGATGGAGGCCCTCCCCATGTGGAGGACCGTGGGAGAACACGGATTCTTCATTGCAGCTGCGGTTCATCGCCATAGCACTGACCCAACCAAAGAGCCCATTCCGGAGCTCGTTGCCGTCATCCCGCGCATGGGAGCCGCTGCCGAAAAGATCGCCAGGATAATGCAGATCGACGGCGAGACGCGACTCCGCGGCCGAACTGCCTTCGAGAAATCCTCTCCCACCTCCGAGTCGGTCATTCGCCTCTGGCAGGAAGGGGAAGACCTTGTTGTGTTCGTTGGACTCCCAACCGCCTGCAATCAACTGGTCGACCGCATTGAAGGAAAAGCAACTGGCCTCGCTGCGACTGCAACCTTTAGAGAGCGGAATGGGCCACTGGGAAATCAAACCACGTTCATGGCTGGCTGGTTCGACGCAGGTCGACTGTTCACAGAGTTCGAAGATGTCGTCCTCCCCAAAGCGAAGCCGGAAGACCCCGACGTCACTGTTGGAAAGCTCATGACGTTAGCTGGGCTAACCCCCCGGACCAGTTTTCAATGGCGATACACTATCGATCGAGACGGCGTCGTCTGGCATTCGAAGGCAATCCTTCCCTCGCCACGAGTCGGGTATGCCAGTCTGATGGAAGCCCCTTCGCTCACAATGGAGAACTTCCCAGTCCTGCCAGAAAACTGTGCCTCATTCAGCATGGCCAGTATGCCCATTGATACCTGGTACGATAAGACGCTGGCCACAATCGAAGAGTTCGCCAAGTTGTTGCCCAACGGATCAAACGGTCAATCAGCCTCCGCCTATCTGGAAGGGGCCTACGAACAATTAGGCTGGCACGTGCGTGACGAACTGCTGGCCAATTTGGGTCCCGCACTTTGCATGTATGCTGACCCCACCCCATCATTTTTGGGTGGTTCGTTTGCGCTAGCCATCGAGACCAAAGACCCCGTAAAGCTACGGGCCATTCTTAACAAAATTGTCGATCAGGTCGAAGCGGCTGCTCCACCCGGTGGTCAGTTCAAGATTTTACGGCAATCCAAAACGACCAAGAAAACCAAGCACAAATGGGACCTCGTCTCGTTGGGAATGCCCCCTGCTCCATTGTGGCCCAGCTTCACCGTGACTGACAAATGGCTGCTGATTGGGACCTCTGCTCCAGTGGTTGAAACAGCCCTCATGCGGCAATTGGGAGAGCTGCCCGGATATCGACCTGGTGTCAATGATCCGCGACTGGCTGAAGCACCTGCTCAATTCATCGGTTTATCGTTTGCAGACCCCGCGCCTGCCATCGCCGGTTTGTTGCAGTACGGGGCCATCATGGCTCAAGCGGTCTCGATGCAACCGAACGGCCAGGCGGCCTCGCCGCTGGTTTTGCCACCGGCCGAAGTCGTCACCGAAGCCCTCTTTCCGACTGTGTCGTATGCGGTGAGCGCACCGGAAGGGGTGGAGTCCTTTTCTCGGCAGGCCATTCCCGGGCTTCCAATGACCTTTGGATTCGACGGTGCATCAGTTTCAGCCCCAATCGCCATCGCCCTCCTACTGCCAGCAGTGCAACAGGCCCGTGAAGCAGCCCGACGGACGCAATCGAAAAACAATCTGAGGCAACTGGGGCTGGCCATGCATAACTACCACGACACTTTCAGCCACTTTCCAGAAGCAGTGATTCCAGGCGAAGGCGAACCAGAAGAACGACCCGCTTGGACCGTCAACGCGTTGCCCTATATCGAGCAAGCCCCCCTCTACAACCAGATGATTCCCATCTACAAGGACAAGTCAAAACGCTGGGACGATGATGCGGTCTCCGAGTTTACTTCGAAGACCATTCCCGTTTTCCAAAATCCCAGCCTCGATCATACCGATGTCCCCAACAGCATCGACTATGCCGGCGTCGCGGGACTCGGCAAGGAAGGCCCTAACTTGAAGCTCGGCCAGCGTGGTCGCGGGATGTTTTCGTACGCCAGCCCCACTTCACTACGGGACATCACCGATGGATCCTCAAACACGCTGATGATCGGCGAAGTTCAAGATCAGCGCGGACCATGGGCACAAGGGGGCCTCGGAACCGTTCGCCCCTTAACCCAAAAGCCATACATTAATGGTCCCGACGGCTGGGGCGGCAAGCACGTCGGGGGAGGACTCTTTTTGCTAAGCGATGGGAGCGTGAGGTTTGTTTCCGAAAACATCGACGCCGCAGTCATGGAAGCCCTGACCACCATCGCAGGAGGAGAAGTCGTCGGTGACTTTTAGTCGGTTACGCCAACGTTTTGAATTAGTGGGCGACCTTGGAACTCGCTTCAACTTCCCCGCGAGCCGACCACGCGAGTGGTCGGGTGCATTACATGTATCTGTCGGGTAGCCCGGCTATCTCGTGGCCGGGCTGCGCAGCGGCAGACAACGCCATGCGCTCACTCAGTTCATTGAGATTCATTGAGCACGCAACCGATGACCCCATCTTCTGATAGCCCTCCATCCATTCATAAAGAAAGGGTGTCCTCAACAGCTTGGTTATCCCGCATTACTCATGCGAGGAAGCTCTGGTCAGCCGACACGCGCTAGCGTGCGGTTTATTGGATTCTCTGCTCAAAACAGTCTGTTTTTTCTGATTCGCCAGAACTCCATGAACCGCAACCATTTGCTCCAAATTTCAAATCCTTCGTGAATAAGGCGGACTTTCCGGCTCTTGTTTGAATGGGGCTGTCCAGCTAACAGCCAATCGCAGGAGACATTTGGACCAAACTTGCGCTTCTCTTTCCTACAACGAAAACTTACCAGTCGCGTGGTACGGCTCGTCTGGAATTCAGGCGACGTCAACTCATATCAATTGGTGAACCAGCTCGCCAGCCAGATAAGTGGCGGTCACCTGCAGCGACGCGGTCGCATCGTTCCAGTTGAAGCAGGTCACATCAGCTCTGCTTCCAACACTTAACGAGTATTCAGGACAACCTAGCAAGCGGGCCGGGTTCCGGCTGGCCATGTCCCAGCATTCGGCAATCGGTAGCCCCGTCATCTGCTGGAACCGCGCGACGCAGACCTCTGTTGTTTGAGCACTTCCGGCCAGCAATTCGGTCTGACCTGCCAATACGAGTTTGCCATTCGGTAACAGTTCAACTGAGAGGGTCTCGTTCTCATATCGGCCTGGCTGGCAGCCTGCCCAGCCAGAGGCATCGCAGGTAATCACCAGTTGCGATGGTCTCTTCACACCCGCAATCACCCGCAGCATTTCTGCTGGAAGATGAAACCCGTCCGAGATCACCCCTGCTGTTAACAGCCGAGCGTCTAACTGAGGCCAGATGACGTTGTGATGTCGATGGATTGTACTGGCGCAACCATTCCCCAGGTGGGTCGAAAACCGCGCCCCCGCCGCCACAACCGCAGCGATTTCACCAGCCGTTGCCTGCGAATGGCCAATCGCAACGGTCATCCCCTCTACACATAACGCACGGGTGAAGTCGACAGCGCCAGGGACTTCAGGGGCCAGAGTGACCAGCTTCACCAGATTTCCGCTGGCCTGTTGCCATTGCCGGTACTCTTGCAAACTGGGAGGCCGAACATGCTGCCGCGGATGAGCGCCGCGGGGTCCATCAATGTCAGAAATGAATGGTCCCTCAACATGGCAGCCAGCAACCATTCGCTTCGCCCACAACGCTTGTTCGGTCGCGGCTCGAATGGCTGCTAATCCCGTGCAGATTGCTTGGGCCGAATTGGTGATGAGGGTTGGGCATAGCCGGGTCACCCCATGCCGCTGATAGGCCCGCAGAATATCGAGGACCGATGCTGGCGTCAGATGAGGGTCGCTGAACCACTGACCCCCATAACCGTTAATCTGCAGGTCGAACAGCCCCGGTGCGATCATCGGTAGATAGGGCCTGTCGGCCTGACCAGACAGCGGCTCAATCCGGGCGATGTGACCATCCTGGATCGTCAACTCGATCCCTTTTCCGGTCCGATAGTCACGACCTTGCAACATCAATGGGACCACGATTTCCTCTTTCGCCGGGGATT
>JAIXVG010000281.1 GCA_027483145.1 Planctomyces sp. | reverse complement strand
GGGCCTTTGCTGCGTGTGGCATGGATTAAGTCTTCCACAGTTTCGCACACTGATGTCGCAGCACCCGCGCGTCTCGTGGGGGCAATACCCGCGGCTTGCTTCAATCGCGGCGGTGGCAACAACCAACTCGTTCTGGAATACGATCGAGCGCTGGTGCTATGGAAAGGCTGTTGAAGAAACAACCGTCGACCATCCTCCCATCTTTATTCTGGGGCACTGGCGCAGCGGTACCACGCTGCTGCATAACCTGTTCACCCTCGACAGCGGTGTCACATTTCCTAACCTGTATCAGGTTCTGTTTCCCGGCCACTTTCTGGTAACGGAAAGCTGGCTGGCTCCGCTGACTGCCTGGTCGATTCCCAAGAATCGACCGATGGATAACGTGGCAACCGGCTGGAAGTTGGCTCAGGAAGACGAAGTCGCCCTGCTGCTGACAACGCTTCTTTCCCCTTACTTGATGATGGCCTTTCAGGGGGATCGCGAAAAGTATGGCCGGTACTTCGACTTGCGCGATATGACCGCCGCCGAACAGAAGCTGTGGAAGTCGGCCTTCATGACATTAGTCAAGAAGCTTACCTACCTGCACCACAAACCAGTGGTCATGAAAAGCCCCTCCCACACTTACCGCGTCCCGACGCTTCTGGAAATGTTCCCGAACGCGAAGTTCGTTTACATCCATCGTGATCCATACGCCGTCTATACTTCGTCGCTTCATTTGCGAAAGGCCATGTTCATCGAGAACGGCCTGCATCCTCCCAACTTTGAAGGGAACGAAGAAGATACATTTAAGACATACGAGCAAGCGATCGCAGTCTATGAGGAGACCAAGCATCTCATTCCCGCTGGCCAGTTGCACGAAATGAAGTTCGCCGATCTCGAAGCAGATCCCCTGGGGAGCATGCGGCAGACTTACGAGGCTCTCTCGTTGACTGGTTGGGAACAACTCGAACCAAAAATTCGTGAGCAGCTTCCCGAACTGCAAAGCTACAAAAAGAATACGTTCTCAATAAATGATGACGCCAAACGGTACATCTACAATCGCCTGAAGTCGATTTTCGACCGGTACGGCTACCCCAGTCAGCTGGCAGAGTAACAAGGCGTACTGATGTCGGGCTGATTCGAGCGTGTCGTCAAACTCTCACCGAGCCGACCACGCGAATGGTCGGGTGGATTCGTCTATCTGGACATTTCACAAAAACAGGCTTTTGAACCGACCGACAGGGACTCGTCTGTTCCAGATTTGCTCCCAAATAGCCTCTGCGACTATTTTGAAAACAGCTTCTTAGCACGCTACGCAAGCGAATCGGAGTCAGGTTGACGAGTCTGGTCCCCTGAAACGGCTTCGCCACCACCAGCTTGCTGCTGGGCCAGTAGCTGCTGGTCATCCGCAGGAAGGGCGGCCAGTACCGCTTGATCGACCGAGCCGGCGCTTGGCCCTACCGAGATTGGCGAGAGAGGCAGGTTGGCCACCACCACTTGCTTCGTCTGAGCGCGATGCAGCAGCAGAATCGCCAAGCCGCGCATTACGCTTGATGCGGCAAATGCCACCAGATAGCCCGTTCCTGAGACGCCAAACGTGACCAGACAGGCTGCCCCAATCAGGCTGCCAATACACAGGGCCAGGTTATTCAGCACGTTGTAGAGCGTCAGGATGCTAGTCCGGTGCTCCTGAGGGATCGCCTCAAAAAATAGAAGGGCGATTGCCAGTTCGTATGCACCCCACAGTGTTCCAGCAAAGATCTGATTAATCATCAGCCACAAATAGTTTTCGCTGACGCACCATGCCCCGGCCAGTGGCACGATTCCGATCGCTCCGAGCCACAATAACTTGCGTGCTCCGAATCGAGCTGCGTACTCGCCCCAGACGGGGAGCATTAAAAACTTGGCGATAAACGACACCCCAATGAGAATGACATATTCCAGGTAGCTAAGGTGCAGCACCTTCAGCATGTAGGGAACAAAGTAAGGCCCCGATGCAAATACTCCCGCCTGCATGACGACCATAAACACCAGGAGCCTGCCAACAGGGCCACGGGTTGTTAGCTTCCACTGGGCCCGAAATGGCAGAAGCTCCATTTTTGATGGAATGGGATAAGGCTCGCTTTGCGAGGCCAGGAACAGGGCCGAGGCGTATCGGCTGAATCCAGCAATGGCAAAGATCAACGCAAAGGCTTCAAGAGAATGGTTGGTTACTTTTCCCCATTGGAGCAACGCTCCACCTGCCAAAAATCCAAAGAGCGTGGTCGCCTGAAAGAGCCGTGATCGCCGCGCAAAAAAGTTGGCTCGAATCGACCGGGGGATAATGGTTGCTTGCCAGGTATTCCAGGCAGGCCCGGTACCCAGACTGGTTCCCCAGTAAACTGAAGCAATCAACATCACTTGCAGGTGGCCAATGGTGCCAATCAGCGCCGCAACCACCAACGGAACAAAGCAGGTGGCCTGAATTGCAGCACAGGTGACAACCCACTTCCGGTGCGATCCCATTCGCCGCACGCCCCACGGGGAAACGGTTTGCAGGAGTGAGCCAATCAGCACCGGGACCGCTGCGATCAATCCCGAAAAGACTTCACCGAGGCCAACTGCTAATACAAACGCCGGGACAAACGTCTCTCCTGAGCCAACCATTAAACCATAAGCTGCTGCATCCCCTACGCTTCCTGATAGATCGCGGCGCAAGACCGTATTGGGAGAACTGCTTGTCGGGGAACCAGTCAACTGCTCATTTGTCCGACCTTCGTCGTTTAGTGCGAGAACCTTATCGTCGAATACCTGGTTCTTGTCCTCGAATTTCTCAGATGGATCCGGCACGAACTTCATCCTACGACAACTATCGACCTTCAATACGCGGCGAACGACTCAAGTCTATCAGATAACCGCGCGAGCTTCGAAGGGACCCGAGTTGCAGCCAGCAGCCGGCGATTTCGCCCATCCAAAGGCGTCTGTGACGAAGCGACTTCGAGATTGGGCCGTTGAATCCTTTTGAGGTTCCGGATGGGCAGTCCCTTCCAGGAACCCGCCGGGCAAAGTGCTAAGAGCTTTTCCGAGAACCCTCTAATGCGGCGAAGCTGAACGGTCCGAACATGGTTTTTGACAGACCCAACCGGGTTCACGGGTCGGTGCTAATTATGCGGCGATTCGTCAGAAACGCTGACGCGAAAATGAGGATAGCCGTACTCTTTGAGTCGCTGATCGATTAAGTCGGGGCGCTCGTTTTCTGGAATGCCACTCAAGATTGATGCGACCATGCTTCCCATGACAATGGCCGCTACTTCGACAACGCTTTTGGGCAATTGAAACCCGGACAGGTCGGCGAACAGTTCTTCGATGCCGCAGTATTCACCAAACTTCTGGCCTGCGAAGTGCATCTCGACTCCGCAGAAGTCTTTGCTCCATTCGTAGTCGAACGGACCATAGGCGCAGCGCCGATGTATCACCCAGAACTGGGAGCCGTGAATCGTGATGCCATGGCTGGTAAGCACGTGAGCAGTTTCCCAAGTCGTTCGTCAGAAACACTTGGGAAATGGTATGCGGAAAGGCTACTTTCGCGAAGCCAGGTTTCGGGCAGCCTTGGAGGGCAGACGTGGAGCGATTAAGCCGCCTCAGAGCTGCGGCTGGTGGCCATTGCAGCTTGAGAATACGACGACGCTTCTCGCGCAATTGGGGTCAGAGCAAGCAGACGATGCGTGCTCGGCGACACGACCGGAATGCGATAGATGACGTACAGCCCGATTGAAACACCTGCCACTAAACCGCACAGCGCCAGCGTTGAAAGCTTCGCCAGCCCGACTGTTAAGCCGACCAGCGTCAGCACAATAATCACAGCCGAGACCTTCACGCTGCGCCGGACTCCACCGTTTTCTTCCCAATCCTTAAGTAGCGGGCCAAACAATTGGCTACGCAACAACCAGCGATGCAGGGCTGGAGACGAGCGAGAGAAAAGATAGCTGCTTAGTAGCAGTAGCGGAGTCGTCGGAATGCCGGGAATGACAATCGCCACCAGCGCCACACCCAGAATGAACCAGGCTGCAGCGAGATAAATCGCGCGGCGAAGTGGTGGCTGTTGGATGGGCATTTTCTGCCGCCTCAGTTCGAATGATAATGGTGACTAATCAGCGTTGTTTGAGTCGACTGCAGCAAAACCGTCCTTGACTGCGCAAAGTGCTTCCATGTGATTCGAAATGGAGGCCATCTATTGAAGTGACTATATTGAGTCTGGAAGTCGCTTCAGTAGTCCTCTAAGCAGTATCCGTATAAATCCAGCGGATGTCACCGCGAAAATCAGAAATGGCAAAGGGCCTTAAGACCAGCTTGTTCTGAATTTTAGATCGATCCGAGAATCAAGTCTTTAGTCGAGGCCCCTGCCGAAGTATCGGTCATAATTGCCACATTGCTCAGCCAGATACAGGTTTTTATTGAGAGAATTTTTCTCCCAAAAATCGTTCAGCCACAACACGTTGCGACGCCAATGACCGTTTTGCTCGGTTTCAAGATCGGATGACCTCGAAACGGCGGCATGAGGTGAACGTTTTGACCTTTCCTGTTTCTGGAAAAATGGGACCGTCACTGGTCGGGGGAAATCCCTGCATTCGAGATTCTTCTCGGTTTACTACCAGTCAGCTGCTGCCGAGGGACTTGAGGGGCAAAAATGGAAGAGGTCGAGCCCCGGCAGGTCGGACAGAAGCCCGGCCGCTAATTGATCTGCAAAAAAGCTGTCAAAGATCACCGCTCGGGAAAGGTTTTTCAATTCTGTCTTTTTTAATGGGACCAGCGGGCCAGTGGTGCAAAAATCGCTCATTCATCCATCCGCTGCCGGAGTTGGTTCGTATGACGGCCGATTTCTAGGGGCAAACGTCGGCGGCGAGGTTTGGCGGGAATGCCCAATTCTCACAAATTAGCCGCTTGACAACCTGTTCCAAAGCGAATAACAACTTGCGCAGCGGCAACGGCAGGTTTTGCCCAAGTGACCCAAACGTTCGGGTTTCAGCGGGTCGGGCCCGTTTCAGTCAGAACCACAGACCGGATCCCGTTTTCGCCCCCTTACGCCAAATCTTCAAAATCGAAGTTTTTGGTTGTCAAGGCCGTTGTAACCCTGTATCAGTAATCCACACGATCGCTACCCGGTGGGGGTGGTGATCTCAATTAGTTCAAGCATTACAAATCGAGGTCGTCATCAATGAGTATGACTGTTTTCGCGGACGAAAAATCGCTGCTCGAAGGGCTTCTGCAGTTTGACGGATCGCCCGAGTCTTGTACGGCGACCATCTTCGCCAAGGATGAAGACGACATTGACGAAGACTTCGAAGAAGACTTCGATGATGAAGATGACGACGACGATCTCGAAGACGACGAGTTCGAAGAAGAATTCGATGATGACTTCGACGACGAAGACGAATTCGATGACGAAGACGATGAAGAGGACGACGACGAAGAAGATGACTTCGATGAAGACGACGAAGAAGAGTTTTAAGGTCTTGGTCGTGTGAGTGCAGCCGGTCTGCAGTTACTGCAGTGCTTCGGCACTGACTCATTGCAGTTCAAGTACCAGAGTTGTCTCTCGCTTCGAACATTGACTCGTCGCTCGATCCGTTTGCGAGAACCATCATTCAACGGCTGATTCCTCTAAGGGGTCAGCCGTTATTGTTTTGACGGTCCTCAACGAATCGTTTGCTTCGCTGCCGACAAGGTTGAGCACCCGTTCCATTGGGGCGGCAAAGACTGTCATCCACCCACTTCTGGGCAATCGCCGCTCACAGATTGTCTGGCGGATGTGTGGCCTTGGCTCCCTGTGACTTTTGGGGCCGTTTCTGCTCTAATCCTGCTACGGTCTGCCCCAATCTCATTTTGTGCTCATCAACACCGAGTTACCTTAATGCATGCCATTTTCGAACAAACAGAAGCAGCCGTTCGCACCATTCGCGAAAGCTGGAAGTCCACCCCCCGCGTCGGCCTGATTTTGGGGACCGGCCTTGGCGGACTCGCAGAGCAAATCGAGCAGGAAGCGGTGATCCCCTACGAAGCGATCCCTCATTTCCCGGTATCGACTGTCCAGTCCCATGCAGGACGCCTGGTTTGCGGCAAGCTGCGCGGCGTCCCCATTGTTGCCATGGAAGGTCGATTTCACTTCTACGAAAACTACTCTCTGCAACAGGTCACCTTTCCCGTGCGCGTCATGAAGGCGCTGGGAATTGAAACCCTCATCGTCACGAATGCAGCTGGTGGAATTAACCCCCACTTCGAACTGGCTGACGTGGTTGTAATCGAAGACCACATCAACCTGCTCCCCGACAACCCCCTGCGCGGCATCAACGACGATCGACTTGGACCGCGTTTCCCCGATATGAGCCATCCCTACACACCCAGCCTGATTGAGCTAGCCCGGTCTGTGGCAATTCAGCAGGGCTTTGCGTGCCCTAAAGGTGTTTTTGTGGCCGTCTCGGGCCCCAATCTCGAAACGCGAGCCGAGTACCGCATGCTGAAATTGATGGGAGCCGACCTGGTTGGCATGTCGACGGTCCCCGAAGTGATTGTCGCCGCGCATGCGGGTCTTAAGGTCCTGGCCTTTTCGGTTGTAACCGACCTCTGCCTTCCCGATGCACTCGAGCCGGTCGAATTGGCAAAAATCCTCGAAGTGGCAGCCCGCGGCGGAGCTAAGCTGAGCAAGTTGATTCCCGAGGTGGTAACGAAACTTGGCTCTGCGGGCTAACTCTCGGTCCAGTGTTCCTGCAGGCAGACCTGGTTAAGGGGGACTTTCTCTTTCCAGCCTGCCAGTTCGAGCATGGGCTTTCGGTAAAATTCCACCGGATAGCCAAGGCACAAGTAGGCCACTAACTCGACGTGGTCTGGCAGACGCAGCAGTTGCCGCAGCAGGTCCTGCTCAACAAGGCTCACCCAGCCAACCCCAACTCCTTCGACTCGGGCTGCCAGCCAAATGTTTTGAACGGCCAGGCAAGTGCTGAACATATCAGTAGTTGGTTGGGGCGAGTGGCCTAGCGTAAACGACGAACGCGGCTGACGGGCAACCCGCTCACAAACGACCGCCAGATTCAAGGGAGCATCAAGAATCCCTTCGAGCTTCAGTGAGCGATAAACTTCTGCCCGATCTTCATCGACCATCTTTTGCTGTAATTGGTTGACTCGCACGAACGAATCATGAATGGCCTGCCGCGTGGAATGCTCCCGAACAGTAATGAATCGCCAGGGTTGTGAATGCCCGACCGATGGGGCCGCATGCCCAGCCTGCAGTATCCGTTCGAGAACTTCAGCCGGGATCTCATCACCCCGAAAATGGCGAATATCGCGTCGCGTTCCAATCAGCCGATAAAAGCTCTGTCGCTCGAACGTGCTGAATTGCTCGACAGGTGCGTCAGTCTGATCGGTTTCTTCCGGCATGCGTTTTGATCTATGTTGGGTGTCGTCGTGATTAGAAAGCCAACCAGTAGTCGATTCACTCGACCGAAGTCTATCGCTGGGGTGACACCGGGCGACAGCCAACCGCCAACCAACTCGGGGCATTCGCTTCTTTCAAGCTTGGTAAAATCAACTTTGGGTGGCAGGGACGCCGCGCGAAGCGGAAGCACCCGACAAACCGGGTTTCTAACTCGGGGGCTTTTGCAGCTCCCCGCCACCCTCGCGTTTTGAACAAAGCGGAAGCCTCAAACCAACTTCGCGCAGCTACGATCGTGGGACGGCTGATTTCAGTTTCGCTTGCTCTGACCATGGTCGCGTAGGCCATTCGCAGCTGCCATTCGACAGGCTTCACGGTTTGACCCTCTCGGCAAAAACTGCCGAACCTCAAGCAGCGCTCGGCTGTCTCTTCGCCGCCAGCTGGTCACGCTACTTGTTGCACCCACAAGCCAGCATATGGTCCAGGCGAATACCCACACACGGTTTTGTTGATTCACGATGGCCAAAGGCAATCACCAGGAACGCCTCGGAATGACGCTGGCCACCAGCATTGCCGGAGAAGATGTGTACGAAGGGGACTTTGTCACCGTCACCCAGCGAACCATCGAGGTCCCTTCGTACCTCTGGGACTCAGGCGACTCGTGGCTGCGAACCGAACAGCTTGTCCGGCTGCGGCTCATTCCTCAGGACGCCGGAATACCACTCAAGGTGATCGCAATTTGCCTGCCGTTTGTTTACGCCCGTCGGCCCAATAGCACCATCCAGGTCGTTGACCTGCGACGCGAAGAAGTCTCGAAGCTGGAAGCCGATCGGGGCAAAAGAATCTGGCGTGAAATGCAAACTCGCACAGGCTGTTGTACAAATGTATATTAGGCCGACCCTCGTCCAGCCAATGCCAAAGGGAAGCGAATTCCTTAGCCTGCCATGACGATCACCACTTGTGGGAAGTGTCGTTCCAATAGTGATAAAACGTCTCAACCCTATACCTATAAGCAAGTTGCATTGTTTTTCCACTGAGGCAGGCCTCTCCGTCAACACGCCCTTTAATCGTTAGAACCCAACCCGCCGTTACCATCGCGATTCCCGGAAATTACGGCAGATCGAGCACAATCGATACAGATTACCATCCGCTCACGCCGATACTCCCGTTAGTCCACGGTCTGCGCTTCGCGGTCCGTTCGGTCTTAATTACCGCAACTCGCTTGGCCATACCCTGGCTAAAGCGTCTGTTCGGCAGGGAATCAGTGATGCGGATACGGCACTGCATACAGGCGGTTTCAGAACTCACCAGCGGGATCGTTCCCACTGGAGAAGTCGCTGGCCCACAACCCCGCCTTCGGGTCTGGAAACGACTTCTCACCCTAGTCCTCGGGGGCTTGGGTATAGGCGGGTTTGCAACGGGCGCGCAGGCACAACAACCATTCGCCGGCGGAGGGTTACCTCCGTCGCCCAGTTATGGTGTTCCCGGCGACTTCAATTTTACTGCTCCCGGATTTCAGGGGGCAGCAAACCCAGACATGATGGGTGGCGTGGCCCCCACCTACAACGGCTATGGCCCGGCTGGTTACCCTGCAACCGGTAACCCGTACCCTGCCATATCCCCGTTTGAAGGGCCATTAGGTTGGGAACGCCAGACACTCGAATCGCAAGATGGCTTTTGGTTCAACAAAGTCCTCACGCAAAACCGCAAGTACCATTTCTCGGTCTCTGCCGTTTACGGGATCACAAACGATCCCCGCAGTACGCTGATTGGAACACCCAATACCTATCCAAACCGTCGCGCTCCTTCGACCGGGACTGGGGCAACCACTGGAACCACGACAACTACCGGCACCATCAACATCAATACCGGCGGATTGATTCCTGGCTCGGGCAGCTCGACTCTCATCACTTACCCAAATGCCTTAGGGATTGGGGACTTAACGGCTGAGCTATCGGCACCTGGTGCTCGTGTTGCCTGGGGTTTCGATAACGCTGATGAAACCGGCATGCAGGTCACCCTCAACTGGCTCGACCAGTCGAACTCTGACTTGTACATCGGAGATCCGCGACTGAATGTTAACGACCCTAGTACCTATCTCATTAGAGCTGGTCTGCCCATTTCGAATCCGACACTGGCCATCGATCCAGCCAACCCAGTTGGCTTCGTCACCAGCTTTCCCACAACGCAGCGTTACGACCTATTTTACAATTTTGGCATCAGGTCACAAACTTATAGTGGCGCACTTGATATCTTCACCGAGCCCATTTACGAACGCCGAAACATTAAGGTTCGGCCTCTGTTAGGAGTTCGTGCCCAACGAGTCGAAGAGCAGTTCTACTTCCGGGCAGCCGACAGCAATACCGTCTATGCCTACAACACAATCACTGGCCGAGTTGGCGCTGGCACAGCCGGTGGAACCACAACAACTACTACTGTCACTCTGAACCCCGCAGACATTTATGAATCGGAATTGTTTGCGTCGACTCGAAACAATTTCGTCGGTCCTGAAATCGGGCTGAGACTCGATGTCGGGGGTGACCACTTCAAGATCACGTCAGATACAGCCGTGGGCTATCTCGTTGGCCAAAGCCGCAGAAATCTGTCCGGTCGAAACATCGGCTTCGGTGGTCTCGATCCCAACTCCACGACAACAACCGGGACAACCACATCAGCCCCTGCGCCGTTGCGGGGACCAGCCTTTGCCGAAGAAGCCAATACCACCTATGGAACACCAGGAATTGTGCAATCGCTCAACTTCCGGGCACCAATTCTGGCCTATGTTCCGCTGATCAAGAAGATCAAGCTTTTCGAGGCGGCCCAGTTCCAGTTTGGTTACACGCTGACCGTGCTGACCGACGTTTATCGCCCCTCAGACAACGTCATCTGGCAAGGCCATGTTCGCCCGGCTACTACTACCACGACAACAACTTCAATCATTGGAGATACGACGGCAGTACCCCAACTGGCAAACCAGAAGTCGGTCTTCCTGACGAATGCCTTCAACTTCGGTGTTGAATGGAACTACTAAAGACCAGGACTTCTGCTCCGAGCAAATCCCATCCGAACCGACCACGCAAGTGGGCGGTTTTTTTCATCAGGTGTTGATACGTCATCAATCGAGTCGCTGCGGCCTAAGCTCCAATCCAGAATTGATCCCGTTAACATCTCAATCAAAACATCCAACTGGCCTCGAAGACTTCCCCTAAGCAGCCAGGATTGTGTCAGCCGTCACTTCATCATCAAGCGGCTTTACCCCACACAGCCCCAGCACGTCGTAAAAGACCATGTTGATCGACGGAATGATGAGCAGCGTCAGCAGGGTTGAAAATAGCAGCCCAAAGCAAATCGTCACTGCCATCGGGATCAAGAACCGGGCCTGAAAGCTTGTTTCAAACAAAAGCGGCAGCATCCCGGCAATCGTTGTTTCGCTGGTTAAAAAGACCGCACGCAGCCGGGTCTGCGACCCTTCGACATTGG
>JAIXVG010000387.1 GCA_027483145.1 Planctomyces sp. | reverse complement strand
GCCGGGGCGTAGTACTCGGGGTCTGCGTCGAAGCTGGCTTTGGCACCAGCGGTAGCAAAGTGGTACCGCCAGCCGCCATGATCACTGAAGAACTCGGGGCGTCCGGTTAGCATCAGCCGCTCTTCTCTCAGGCTGACTGGGCAGCGATCTCCAAACACAGGCGAGACTGGGCAGGGGGCAGCCAGATCGCTGGCCACGGCCCAGTTGGCTTCGGGCTGAACCGGTGCCGAAAGCGTCGCCATTTCTTGTTCTGGAGTTTCGCTTGCTGCGACGGGGGAGGCGGTAATTGAGTCGACCGGTTCTGCTGCGGCCGGTGGAAGTCCTTCATCATCAGCCAGCATTTGATCGAACTCGTCAGCCGGGTTCTCTTCAATTGGTCCGGCCTGAGGGCTGGTAACCACTGCCGTTTCGGGATTGGCTTCTGGCACTTGGAATTGCTCTTCGCCTTGTGGAATTGGCAGTTCTCCAGCCGGTTGAATCGATACGCTAAGCACATTGGGGCCTGCGGTATCTTCCGCCACAATTCCTGACACTGTTGGTAACAGTTCGCCGTCAACCAGATTGTCGATGGGGGCGGTCTGTTCGCTTATTGAGCCAAATTCTTCAACGGGCACAAACTCCGTGACGGCGACCGACTCTGGGGCTGGCAACTGGAATTCGATCGAATCGGATTCAGCAGTGGCAACGGCCTCTCCCTCTGTTGTTAGCGGGATGGCCGCAAGTGTCGCCAGCGATTCTTCAGAGACTTCTGATGCTCGCTTTTCTGCGAGCTCAACTTCGCTTAAAACGTCGAGTTGCTGTAGTGAAGTCGCCGCAATTTGGTTAAGAGGATCGGCCAGCCGCGCCTTCTGGTAGCAATCGCGTGCGCTGGCGAGATTGCCTCTCGCTCGCTCAATGTGCCCGAGGAAAATTTGAGAATCAACCTCGTTGTGGACACTGCTTAAGACCTTCAGCGTCTCTTCTTTACGTCCGCTGCTGCCAATCACAATTGCCAAATTGTTGGCAATTCGTAGATCTTGTGGATGCCGCAAATGGGCGTCGGCCAGCATCTTTTCTGCTGATGGAGTCTGGCCCAGCACATGCTTGTTCATCGCTGTTTCGCACAGCAGACGAGTATCCTGTGGTTTTAGTGCGAGCGCTTGAGTGTACAGCGCATCGGCAGCCGAGAACTCTTTGTTCTGAACGTGCAGCGCGGCCAATCGTTCGAGAACGGCTGAGTTTTGTGGATTGCGCCGCAATACAGCTTCGTAGTCGGTCCGGGCTTTCTGGAAGTCCCCATTTCGCTCATGACGCTGCCCAGCCATGAAGGTGCTGGCAACAGCATCGGCGGGAATTATCCCTTTCGCGGCGCGGCGAGCGGCCACTTCTTTAGCGACCTGCTGATTGTGAGCTGTAGAAATACACCCCAACCCGCAGGTACTGGCGACCGTCAAGGCGAGTCCGAGCCGAGAGAACAAATTCGCCTTGCGCATATTGGGATCCTTCCCTGCAATTCGAGACTGGCCCTGCAAGCACTCGAACTTTAAGTGACTTCACAAAGCCCGATTGAGCTTGCCGGCCTCGTGTTCAATCCAGCAGTCTGAGTAACGTGCGGGTTCTTGCCGAACGCTTTTCCGAGAGCATCAATTGTCCACATCAATTAGTCGTGTCCGCGGCCTAGATTTCGGCAGCCTTCTGTTGCTGGCTCGAAACAATCCCCCGCGCGAACTAGGTGGCACAACGCGAAGGTTGGGTTTGTCCGTTAAAGTCTTCCTGATCATCAACTTACGCGGACAAAATCGCTAGCAAAGTCTCGCCAACCAGTAACAACAACTGGATCGACACAAGCTTCCTATATTTCCCAGAGTGTCGCGATGAGGAATAGCTGGCCAAATCTTGCCGCAGAACTGAGCGACATCGAAAATGGTTTCGTTATTGCCAAATCCCAACCAAGGCAATTGATTAAGTTGCTGCAGTCTCAGTGAATTGAGTGCCGTTGCGAGGATGGGATTTTCTCGAATGGAGGAGCTTTGCCGGGCTCTTGGATGTTTCGCTTGGCTACGATTGCATCCGAGAGCGCGGCGTGAGACGATTCCAATATCTGGGGCCCCTGCCAAATCTCACTTCGCCAGACCTAGTGCTCTCTAACCTCTTTTCCAAAACCGGATTTCAGCTCTATGCGAAACGTTGTCTCTGTCGTCTTAGGCGGCGGAAAAGGCTCTCGTCTATACCCGCTGACTGTTCACCGCTCCAAACCTGCGGTTCCGCTTGGCGGGAAGTACCGGCTGATTGATATTCCCATTTCAAACTGCCTGAATAGCGGCATCAATCGAATCTACCTGCTTACGCAGTTTAACTCGGTTAGCTTGCATCGCCACATTCGCCAAACCTACAGGTTTGATCGGTTCGATGGAGGGTTTGTCGAGATTCTTGCCGCCCAGCAAACTACCGAGCAGGCTGATTGGTATCAGGGGACTGCCGACGCGGTCCGTAAGAACCTGCGATACCTCGAACAAAAAGGAATCGAGTACATCCTGATTGTGTCGGGCGATCAGCTTTATCGAATGGATTTCCGGCAGATGCTGGAAACGCACCAGAAGAGCAATGCCGATGTGACAATTGCCGGCCTGCCCGTGACGCGGGAAGCGGCTCGCGGCTTCGGCGTGATGCGACTTGACGACGACGGCCGAGTGCGCGGCTTCCTCGAAAAGCCGCAAACCGAAGAAGAAATTGATGTGGTCAAGACCGATCCCGCCTGGATCGACGCTCATGGAATCGAAAGCCGCGGGCGGGATTGCCTGGCGAGTATGGGGATTTATCTGTTCAACAGAGACGTGCTGTTAGAACTTCTAAATAAGACCGACTATCACGACTTTGGTAAAGAAGTTTTTCCAACATCAATTCGCACCCATCGGGTCCAGGTCCACTTATTTGATGGGTACTGGGAAGACATTGGGACGATTCGATCGTTTTACGAAGCGAACCTCGACTTGGCGAAAGCCAACCCGCCATTCGAATTGGCCGACCAGTCAGCCCCTATTTACACTCATGCTCGCTTTCTGCCGCCAGTCCGTTGCGAAGGGGCATCAATCAAGAGCAGCATCATCGCCGACGGTGTTAAGGTCGGGGCTGGCAGCACTATCGAAAACAGCGTGATTGGTTTGCGCTGCCAGATCGGTGAAAACGTAACGATTCGAAACTCAATCGTGATGGGGGCAGACTTCTACCAGACACCTGCTGAATTGGACCACGATTTAGAACATCACGTTCCTCACTTGGGCGTTGGCCCTGGTTCGGTGATCGATAGCGCAATCATCGACAAGAACTGCCGGATTGGGAAGAACGTCGTGGTGCGCGGCGGCTGCGGGGAAACACTGCCAGAGAGCAGCCCCGTGATCATTCAGGACGGGATTGCCGTTCTGCAGAAAGAGTTCACGCTGCCGGACGGTTGGAAGGCCTAAGTCGAAGGGGCGCCAGTCAGATTGCTTAAAGATTTAGGAAGGGGATTGCCGTTAGTCATCGGCCGACGGATGAATTGCTCTAGCTAGCGTGCTTGATGCCGCAGCGTTCCCTTCCTTCGCTACTGAGCGAAGTAGACGAATCGGAGTGGCAAATACGGCATGTCACGGTCGTCGCTGGCGCGAGTTACAGCTTAATGAACTGCAGGCTTTTGTTTGTCGCTTAGCGACGTGCAGCAGCCGATGGCCGTTAGGGCGAGGCCAGCCATGTTGATAAGCGTTGACAGGCGATGTAGTGCGGTGAACGTTTCTGTTCGCTCGTTTCCGGGTGGCGTAATCAGTTCAATCAGTGGCTGATAAATTTGCGCGTAATCATAGGCCATTAGTCCCGAGGCAAACGCGAGGACCACAACCGGTAGCCATGCGAACCACGACTTTTCGGCTAAGGCGCGTCCTACGGCCGCAAGTGATGACGTTCCCAGCAGGACGAAGCCAAACAAGTAAAACATCGGGAACCGACGAGAAACCAGAACATCTTTGGTAGCCGAGTCAATCAGTGGCGAGGTCACTTCCTGAACTCCGGCGGCCACAAATAAACAGGCGGCCCCCAGCCAGGCGGCTGTAGCCATCAGTACAACGGTGCGAAACATTTTCTTATTCTTGTAAACGAAGTAGCTAGGGTTTGGTCGATTTCGTCTCAAAAAGGTTAGCGTGAAGCGTCCCAGAAATCGACAATCAGAAATCGCCAAGAACATCGTCGGTGAACAACGCGTCAAACTGCGATCCGGGGACAGTGCTGCACAGTTGGCATAACCCGCACGTTGCATTCAGAGGGGCCAGTTGCCCCGGAGGACGAAGCGCTTGGCAACCTCAACACGAAACTCACTGGCTAGGCCTGCCCCTCAAGTCCCCTGGCCTTGCCAGTGAGTAGATCGGAAGAGCGTCGTGTAGGGAAAGAG
>JAIXVG010000285.1 GCA_027483145.1 Planctomyces sp. | reverse complement strand
GCGGAGCAACTTCCCAAATACAGCCCATTAGAGTTTCCCGACATAGCTCTCGGCCTGCTAGCGATCGAGCCACCCACTCGGCTCCTTAGCCTGGCCCAATCCGGTGTCCAAGACTTTTTATCGATCCCTCAATCTTGGTTTCATCTCCGCTGCACCGAATAACACGCAGCAGCCCGCATTTTATTCATTGAGCAGATCCCAATTCGATAAGCCAGTCACTCCGAGTGCTTCCCGAGACACCGCATCCCAATCCTTCGTCCCTGCCTTGAGAAACACCTCATAGATGGGCTTCTTGCTCAGCGGCGTGTCGATGCTACCCGCAACGTTTCGCCACAATCCTAAACGCAACCCACCCTCCCTCGCATGATCCACATGGCGATGGTAAATAAATGCATCGATGCTTTCGAGTCGCTTGCACTTCTCCCAAGCATAAACATACGCAGATGCTTGCTTGAGCTCTCCCTGCTCGTTCGCTTCACTATGGAATCCCTGTTCCGACAGGATCACCCTTCGGGAATGCATCGCCCCAGTCGCGTCTTTGTACTTCAACTCATTGCGATCCAAGTAACGACAGAGTATCTCTAAATTCGCAAAGGTGATCTTTGGCGTGTCAACCGACTTGGTGACCGCAGTGTCATTCCAAACTTCCGATGAGAAAAGGTTCGAATGGTAAGGATGGTATGCTATGTGCCAATCGAATTCCCCCTTCTCACGCACAGTTTTTGCGAATCGATCCAACAAATCTCGTCCGGGTACGGAATCCCTCGTCTGCTGCGGGGTGTGCGATGAAGTCCAGTGATGATCCAAGGAAACGTAAACCCTTCCGTGGCGTGAGGATTTACGAACCGACTCATGCACAATCCGCATCGACTTTTCATAACCATCGACCAATTCATCGAGCGTGCTTGCGCCACAATTGTGCCATACAGAATGAGAATTGACTTCGTTACCAACAATCCACCCCCATACTCTTCCACTTGACGGATCCTCTGAGTTGTAACGATCCGCTAGGAACTCCATCGCTGCGCGAAACCAAGCTTGACCCGCCGGACTGTGAACATTGAATGCGGAAATCGTATAAGGCCCATTGTTGCCGGCGCGCGGGTGCAACAAAATCGCATCCTTATTCGCATCCCCGGTGGGCATCGCTAACAAAATCAGATAAACCACAACTCCCGCATCCGAAAGGGGTTTTATCCGCCTATCCATGCCTTCTATAAATCTCCGATTGAATCGATAAGCCACGTCGCTACTTTTCCATTGAATTGCTTCAGCATCCCCTTCGTTGGCAATCATCCCTCCCATCGGAAGATTCAAAGCCGCATGCCGAACGCCAAGGGCGATCGCATCGTCAACCATCTGAACCTGCAATCCTTTGATACTTCCCGGAGAAGGAAATGGGTCGCTTTGCTGCCCGTGTGAAATCCCATCGATGGAAAAACCAATCGCCAATCCCAACAGCCAAACCAAACTACTGTGCAACTGCATCAATTCGCCTAAATCCCAAAACCAAACAATCACCACGAATACAAGTTGATAACTACGCAAGAATCTCTCGAACCACACGCGCTTGCTCGACCCCAGTGAGCCGATGATCCAAGCCGCCGTGAGAGAACGTCAATCGCTCATGATCAAAACCCATCAGGTGCAGAATCGTCGCATGAAAGTCTCGTACGTGAACGGGTTTATCTTCTGCTCTTAGACCGATCTCATCGGTTGCGCCATGGACCGAACCACCTTTGACTCCCGCCCCGGCCATCCATGAACTAAAAGCCCACGGGTGATGCTCTCGCCCTTTTGCGTCGGCTGTATTGTTGAACGGAGTTCGACCGAATTCCGTGGTCCAAACGACCAACGTATCTTCTAGCATTCCTCTGCTTTTTAGAGCTTTGAGCAATGCGGCGATGGGTTGATCCACATTCTTTGCTAACGGTTCATGCGTCATCATGTCTCCATGCGCATCCCAATTTCCCGAAGAGCCTGTATCGATCAACTCAACAAACCGCACCCCTCTCTCAATCAACCTTCTGGCGGCAAGACACTGCCAAGCAAATCCGGTTGTAGCATTTCTTTGCAAACCATAACTTTCCAATGTCGCTTGAGACTCATCGCTAAAATCAAATGCGTCAGGGACCTCCATCTGCATACCGAAAGCCGTTTTAAAACTCTGCATTCGAGATTCCAGCAACCCATCTCCCTGTCGTGATTGCAGATGCTCGCGATTGCTCTCCTCGAGAAACTCCAATTCCATTGATTGCCGATCTTGCGGTAGGCGCGGTGCAATGTTTGCGATTGGTTCTGAACCCGGGACCACCAAGGTACCTTGATAAGCCCCCGGAAGAAAATCGCTTGCATAGACTTGAGTCCCCGCATAAGTCTGTCTCGGAGCGATAACCACAAATCCCGGAAGGTTACGATTGAGCGTCCCGAGTCCATAGGTGACCCAAGCACCCATACTCGGTCGAGACTGGGCGAATGAACCGGTGTGCATCCCTAACGTCGCATTGTAGTGATTCGAATGCGATGTATGCATCGATCGAATCAATGCGATGTCATCGACACAAGTGGCCATATGTGGGAACAGCGAGCTGACCTCCGTACCACATTCACCATGCTTGCGAAATTCCCACTGTGGCTTCTTGAGAAATATCCGTTCATACCCCGGCCTATCCTTGATTTCCGGATGATCCGCTTTGATCTCCTTGCCATGCCCAGAGATCAATTCCGGTTTCGGATCCCAAGTATCCACATGCGACACACCACCTGTCATGAACAAGAAAATGACATTCTTCGCCTTTGCAGGAAAATGCGATTCCTTCGGTGCAAGCGGATCGCCCGACTGCGCCATCAAGCGCTCGACTAAAGCCGGCAATACCATGGAACCAGCAACAGCCGATCTGACCCATTGCCTACGATCAAATCCATACTTGCTACTCATCGTCGACTCCTGTACATCCAACTTGCTTGCTCTTCACACTTAATCTGCGGTCTGCTTACTCTTAATCGACAACCATGAATTCGTTGCTTGCAAGCAACGCGCGGACGCAAGCTGACCAACGATCCAATTCGCCCCCAGGATAACGTTCCAGGAATGATTCAACGCGACGCAGTTCGTTACTCGTAGCTTTTCTTTGAAATAATACGCGCCATAACAGGTCTGTTCGTTTTTCAAGCACAGTTTCCTCGGAGAG
>JAIXVG010000352.1 GCA_027483145.1 Planctomyces sp. | reverse complement strand
GCGTAGACGGAAACTTATTCTTGATCGTTCGGCCGATAAGGGCTTCTACCCAGAGACATTCAGATGTTAACGTCGGCAATCTGAGTGGATGTCGTTCAATCGAACTCGGTCTTCGCACCCTCTTTTGCCACCAACCGAGTTCCCGCAGGCACAGCTTTCAGCCGAGTCTCGCCGCCACTTGGCCAATTAATGATCACAGTCTCCGCAATTTCAGCAGCTCCCAACCCAAATACGAGAGTCCAGTCGCTAGTGGAGAGGTAGCTCCCCCCACCTTTCACCGCACTTTTCTGGCGGATTCCGCTAGAAACAACTTCCGCAACCGCCCCAATTCCCGACCTTGGACTGGCTGTGCCGATCAGCTGAATGGAAATCCAGTTCTTCCCGGCCGAATCATTTCGCAAAATCGCCACCGGCTCGTTCGTGTGCGTGACGACCAAATCGGGCGATCCATCTCGGTTCAAATCGGCGGTCGCGGCCCCTCGGCCCAGGTGACGCTCCTGAAGATAAATTCCGGAACTTGGCGCTACGTTTTTGAATCGACGGCCACCATCATTTTCGAACAAATAGGGAAGCTGCCGACGGTCACCAGGCGCATCCGGGGGCCAAATGTGCCCGTTGGCGCAAAAAATGTCGGTGTATCCATCCAGGTCTGCATCGAACGCGACTGTCCCAAAGCCAACAGCCTCGGCACCCACTGCGGTGACCCCCATCGCCCGGCTGGAGTGCATGAAAAAGTTGTGCCCCAGATTTCGGTACAGGGCAAACGTTTGATTCTCGTAGTTGGCGACCCATAGGTCGAACAGACCATCATTGTTCAGGTCGGCAACATCAACTCCCATGCTGCCGTCAGAGGCACCGGTTTCGCCCAGCGCGACTCCGTTTTCGATGGCAGATTCTCGATAGGTCCCATCGGGTTGCGATTCATAAAGCTGATTAGGCAAGGTGTCATTCGCTACATAGATTTCTGGACGCGAATCGTTGTTCAGGTCGACCGTAACAATCCCCAGCGTTTTGCCGATACCTGAAATGCCTAGCTCTTTACCGCCATCACGAAAAGTCCCATCGCCATTGGCCACATAAACCCGGCATGGAAGTCCATGAAACGTGGGTGGATCACAGATTGTGCGTCGCGAAGTACGTGGGTCCTTGCAGCGCGGATGATTAGCGAACGACCAGTCAACATAGTGCCCAACAAACAGATCAAGAATCTGGTCACCGTTCAGGTCGACCCACGCTGCTGCCAGGCTCCATAGGTTGTCATCAAGCAGCGAAGTCTCGGTCACATCCCGGAACGTTCCGTCACCCTCATTCTGAAACAGTTGCAGGCCACCCCAACCGGTTAACAGAATATCGCCAAAACCATCTTCATTCATGTCGGCTGACCACACCCCATGCTGATAATGCCGACTGGGCGTTAGCCCGGCATCTTCGGTCACCATTCGAAATGACCAGTCAGCTACCTGCCGGTAAAGTGCAATGGGCACTGGCAGAATGGCATTGTCTTCACCGAACTTTCCACCCCCGGCGAAGCACAAATCGAGCAATCCATCTCGATCGAAATCATCGATCGCACAGCCACTTCCAAACGACTCGAGCATCGAATAGTGGCCGGCCGACTCGCCGTTTTGTTGAACCCATTCCACTCCAGCCTGTTTAGCGACATCAGTGAACAAAAACCGCTTCTTTTCTGTGACTGATTCGGAGCGACCCTTCGGAGCGACGTCCGGTGCCCCTTTCGACTGACATCCCGAAGCGACTAACACGCATAACGCAAGCAACCAGCCTATCTGCTGACGAGCAGACCATGCCCGCATGGCTTTGGGACGCTGCATTGTTCCACAGATACGCATGACATGAAGCTCTTCAGTGAAATAAACCGACGCGCTAATCCGACGTCTAAGAAGCGTCACCAAGCTGCTGTTGCAGCGCCATCATCTCGCGATTGGCGGGCTCGTAGTGAGGGGCGACCCTCAGTAGTTGCTTGTACCACGAGATCGCGTCGCGCCGTGAAACATACTTGGCTGTCAGGTCTGCAATTTCCATCCGCAATGCCAAGTCGTTTGGCGAGAGTCGTAATTGCCGCTCTAGATGATTCAGCCGATCGAGAGCTGGTCGTGATTCTTCCACAAACTTCATCAGCGGTGCCGCTTCTGTCGCGCGACCTGTTGCCTTGAAAGCCTTCGCCAGACTGTACGCCAGGTTGGCATGTTCCGGGACTTGCTCATAGGCCTTTTGCAGAATTCCGATCGCGGCCTCTGCATCGCCACTTGCCAATAGAACTTCCCCATAATCCTTCAAGACGGTGAAGTCGTTGGGATGCTTGGCCAATGCTTCTCTTAAAACAGTTGCTGCGGCCGCAAAGTCACCATTCGCTGAAACACATTGTGCTAACCCGAGAATCGCTTCGCGAGATGCAGGATCGGCCTTCAGGCACTTTTCGTAGACGCGTTGAGCCTCGGCCGTCTTGAGCAGGACTCGCATCGCATTGGCCCAGCGAATCAGTACGTTAACATCGTTGGGTGCCAGTTCCGCAGCTTTTCGATAGTTCTCTTCCGCTGGTTTCCAATTGATCATCGATTCATAAAAGTGCCCAGCCAGCAGCAGCGGCTCTGGATCGCGAGGGTAATCGGCCTGCCATAACTCGAGCGTCCGTTGGGCACCTGCCAGATTTCGGTTGAGCATGCACCAAGTGTAGTACGCCTTCGCGATCTCCGGGCCATCGCTGCGAGGGTCAGACAACAATTCGGGCCAACGGTTCCGCAGCAATTGAAACTGGTTGGTCTGTGCCATCGCCAGTAATCGCTCGCGTTCTAATTCTGCTGATGGAACCGAAGAGCCACTGGTCGATTGCAGCAGCTTCTCAACTGCTGCAAAGTCCTCTTGCCGACGAGCAAGTCGAATTTGAAGTAGCGCAAGCTGCCGGTTATCACTGGCCCCAAACCAGTTAGCCCACGCGATCCACCGCTTGGCAGATTGAAGATCGCGTGAATTAAGACTAACCTCGCCTCTCCAGATACAGAGATCTTTCCAGAAGAACAGCCCACCTCCGAACGTAATCGCTACCGCAACCATGAGGTACAGCAACCAAGCGGGTAGCCTGTTCTGTTTTCTCATTTGGCCGTCAGCCGCTTTCGTTCGCCTGGTCGACATCAATACTTCCTGACTTCGCTACTGAAGTTCGAAACCCGACGCTGATACGTCTATCAATCCCAATCTCTACGGTCACCAACGGCCGTAACGCGCTCCCAAGGGTAACCTTGCTAACGGCGCTTTTTGCGTCTGTTTTTGAGAATTAGGATCGGACCAAAGAGTTTATCGGTGACGAGGATTGCCCGAGCAATCGAATGATTGCTGCCACAGAAGATTTATCCTCTTTAAGGATAATCAGTTTCGGCCCCGCGACACACAAGTTTGCCAGGCCGGAAGCATTTTTCTTTAGAACCACGCCATTTTGACTACCCTCAGTCAATCAGGCTGAACGAAAAGAGGCCAAACCTCTGAAGCTTCGTTGTGCTCAGAGGGACCGACAAGCGGTTGCAGCGTCAGTTTTTGCGCGGCGTGTTTGTGGTCAGCAACTAGCTGCGCAGGGCCATCTCAATCGCGGAAATGATCTCGGCTGGTTCCGACATGCGGCCAGGCCCGACCTGGCCACAACTTAACCAGCCGCTACTCGGGCCAACCAGCAGTGCCCCGTCTGCTCGCAATCTTTCGATATTCCGCTGAACGGCTGGTTTGCGCCACATTTCATTATTCATCGCCGGGGCCAAAACCAGCGGGCAGGTGATTGTCAGGGCTAGAGTCGACAGCAAGTCATCCGCTAACCCGTTCGCCACCTTGCCCAGATAATTAGCCGAAGCGGGGGCCACGACCATCAGCCTGGCCCGTTGAGCCAAGCCAATATGCTCCCCGCGATAATGCTCCTGCGGATTAAACAGGTCTCCGTAAACCGGCCGACCGGTCAGGGCCTCGAATGTTGTCGCGCCAATAAATTGTGTTGCGGCAGTGGTCAGGACGGCTGTCACCAGACCGCCACCTTGAACCAGTTTGCTGCACAGGTCAGCCGCTTTGTACGCAGCGACACCGCCGGTCACCCCCAAAAGGATCTCAACACCAGAATAGGGAGAAGCTACCGCCATTAGCCCACCTGTGGATTCAAACCAGATGACGTTGAGATGAAAGCGCTCGCTAGCCAGCAACTGGGGCACGAAGACTCGACCCCAGCCACCCTTCATATCAGCCGACAGGCGCTAGCCTGCGGTTCTAATCCAAACGCGACTATCACCAATGCCCACGAAGGGAAACCGGACGCTAGCGCGTTCCGGCTGATATGAACAGCATCCCCGTCTTCCTCATCCCTCATCCGTGATCCATCATCATTCATCGTACCTTACAGGTCGTCCAGCGATGGACCCGAGTCCCGTTCGACTGGCTGACCAGCAGTCACAACATTTCCCGAAGCATCGAGGAAAATCTTGTCCTGCAGAATCTCTTGCACGACCACTTCCATCGAGTTCTTGGTCTGCATTTCAACTAGCGGCCGGGCGCCACGGTTGAGTGCCACCATCCGCTTCTGAATCAGCGTTGACAGCTTAAAGCGTCCGCCAACCTTCTTAACGATCTCTTCTTCTTTCAGTTCATCAATCATTTGTTACGCTCCCCATTCGCAAAAAACCGAACTTCAACATTCTTTAGCGGAATGGCCACATTGTGCTTTGCGGCCACTACCAGCCTACTGAGACTTCAAGATTCCAAGAATTTCGTTCACTGCCCGATCGAGGTTATCGTTAACCACCTGGTACCGATATCGCTCTGCCAGTTGGACCTCTTCACTAGCCCGCTTCAGTCGCCGTTCAATCACAGCCGGGTCTTCAGTCCCCCGTCCCCTTAAGCGTTGTTCGTAAACTTCGGCTGAAGGGGTCTTGAGAAAGATGGTGATGGCATCCGGGTACAGCTCCATGACTCTCAGGGCACCTTGAACGTCAATCTCTAATAGCGACCACGCCCCAGCCTGACGCGCCCGCTCCAGTTCCGACTTCAACGTCCCATACCAGTAACCAACTCCATACACCTCAGCTGTTTCCAAAAACTCACCAGCCCCCTTCTTTC
>JAIXVG010000350.1 GCA_027483145.1 Planctomyces sp. | reverse complement strand
GTCGATGTCCACTCGATCGAAGCGACTTCGTTTCGTAAATCGAGTTGAACTCCGCTGGCTCCCAGGCGGGCTGCGGCAATCAACGAATCCTTGAATGGGAGCTTTAACAGGGCTGTGGGAATGGCTAATTGTCGCCGAACTGTCATGGAAGCAAACTCACAATGAAAACAAGATGCGAACCGCTGGGCCAAAGAGCCAGGATGAACTTCCGCCGCTGGCCTGCGTCAAGGACGATCGATCAGGACGCCCGTTGCAGTACGATGAGAGCCTGTCACTAGTGTTCATTTCGCGCCGACTCGATCGTTGTCTGCTATGAGCATCACATCAAGAAATCATGGCATGACGAACAATTGAGCAATGGCCTTTTGCGGCAGAGTAGAAACTGGGGAGGGACTCGGGCAAACTAACGGGCTTCAGTTTTGGCCAAACAGGATAGACATCACGAAAGCGCTGTTCACCCGGGTCATGGTCAATGCCCGGGTAACGATAGTCTATCACGTCGGGCTGAGGAAGGATTTGCCGCGTTATGTCCCCTCCACAGGAACCTGATTCAGCACTGATTCGACAGGCGAGAGGTGCAATGGGGTTCGTTGCATCAGAAACGGCTGCGGAAAGTGAGGAACACAACCGCAATACGGCCGAGGTGGGCCGGACGGTCGATGAGAACCGCGGTCGGGTCTTTCCATGTGTGAATTGCGGGGCCGACCTCGAGTTTTCGATCGAGCAGCAGTCGCTGGCGTGTGCCTACTGTGGCTCGATCCAGCAAATCACGGTTCCCGACGATAAGGAAATTGTTGAGAACGACCTGGCTGCCATGCTGGCCCGCATTCGTCAGTGGCGAGAAAATGGGGAATGTGATGGCGCCATTATTGGCGAACATGAAGTTCGCTGTGATGGTTGCGGTGGAAATGTGGCGTTCGCTGGAACTCTGACAAGCACAACGTGTCCTTATTGCGCAACCCCGTTACAACGAGAGCGAATTCATGATGCGCAGACGCGGATTCCCGTCGACGCCGTGTTGCCGTTCCAAGTCGACAAGCCGACAGCTTCGAAGAAGCTGAAGGATTGGGTCAGCCAGTTGTGGTTTGCCCCCAACGACTTTAAGAAACAAGGGGCCAACGGAAAGTTTGAAGGAGTTTACTTCCCGTACTTTACGTTCGACGCTATTACCTATACCCGGTATGCAGGTCAGCGCGGGGATACGTATCTGGTGCAGGTGACTCGCGGGAAGACGCAAGTAACAGAGACCCGGATTCGCTGGAGTCCTGCAGCTGGTGACTTCAACCAGTTTTTCGACGATGTGCTGGTCCTGGCGGTTGCAACCGAGCGCATGAACCTGGCGCGGGGGTTGGAGCCGTGGCCATTAGGAACGGCCATTCCGTTTACTCAACAGGTGCTGGCCGGGTTCTTTGCGAGGACGTATGACCTGGAGTTGGAAGCCGGTTTTCGGCATGCCCGTAATCGCATGGATGATGCGCTGGCGAACGAAGTGCGGCAGCGCATTGGGGGAGACCAACAGCAGGTTGAGTCAATTAAGACTCACTACAGCGGGCTGAAGTTCAAGCACTTCTTGCTGCCGGTTTACCTGCTTGTTTATCGTTATCGCGACAAACCTTATCGTGTTTTTGTGAATGGCTCGACGGGGACTGTTGCCGGGGAACGTCCATGGAGCGCGATAAAGATCACGCTGGCGGTGATTGCAGCCGCAGCAGTGGCTCTCGGGCTGATTTGGGTTGCAAATGGTGGTGGGTAGGGTAGGACGGTTTGCGGGATGTAGTTGAGGGTTCGGGGTTGAGGGTGAAGAGAACTACTGATGCTGCAAGATAGGCCGAGGTGATTGCCGATGTTTGGAAACGACCACGATTGACCATTCCGTATTTCAACGCCGAACGTTCAATACGGAACTCTCAACACTCAGTCATCAACCCACCCATGCATATCAAGTTGTTTCATGTTTATCATGTGCGGATTCCTTTGAAACAAAAGGTGACGCATGCTTCGTTCAGTCGGGTCGATACCGATACGCTGCTGGTCTGCTGCCAGTTGATGGATGGAACTACGGGTTGGGGTGAAGGGCTGCCGCGAACGTATGTGACCGGGGAATCGATCGACGATGCGTGGCAACTGGCAACCGATGCCGGTCTAAGCCGATCGCTAGCAGCGATTGGTGGATCGCTTGGGGATGTCGTCGGCCAGTTGGCCCAGTTTCAATTTCACGCTTCAATCTGCGGTCAGCGTGAGTGCTTTGGCAATTCGGTTCGCTGTGCGTTCGAGCTGGCGATGCTCGATGCCTTCAGCCGATCGGCCGGGGTTTCAATTTCTGCAGCCATGCAACTGCTCCCCGAGGTGCAGGGATTATGGGAACCCATAGAGCAGGTTCGCTATAGCATTCCCTTCACTGCAATGACATTCTGGCAGCAGATGCAGCGGGCAATGAAGCTGCGCTACTATCAAGTGGCCGCTGTTAAAGTGAAGGTTGGTTTGCCAACAATCGACGACACTCGGCTAGTGGGAAGGCTGCGGTGGATGCTGGGGCCCGGGATCGATTTGCGGATTGATGCCAACGAAGCCTGGCGTGCGAGTGAACTGCAACAGCGGGTTGATTCGCTGGCCCGGTTTGGGCTTTCGGCGATTGAACAGCCGGTGCCACATCGTGAAATGATGCAGCTTGCAAGAATCAAAGGGAAGCTTCCCGTTCCGATCATGCTTGATGAGTCGCTGTGCAGTCTGGTCGATGCGAAGCACGCCGTCGAACAAGAGTCGTGCGATGCCTTCAACGTTCGGCTGAGTAAGTGCGGGGGACTGATCCCTGCCATCCGGCTGGCAGCCTGTGCGAAAGAAGCGGGATTGGGAATGCAACTGGGATGTCAGGTGGGCGAGACGGGAATCCTTTCCGCGGCCGGTCGGCAATTTGCGACGCATATTGGGGGCTTGTGGTTTGTCGAAGGGAGCTACGACCGCTTTCTGGTGTTAGAACGCTTGACGGTCGAAGACCTGACCTTGGGTCGGGGTGGCTTTGCCCCTGCCCTGTCACAGCCTGGACTAGGAGTGACGATTGATCAGGCGGCGATCGCTCGCGTTACCATTCGCGAGGCTCAACCGTTTGGGTAGATGCTGTATTGGGAATGTGCTGGTGCAGGTGTCGGTGATGATTACTTCGGGGTCTGTTCGTGCATCTGAATTGCAGGCCAAGTCGCACTGCTGGGCAAGCCAACAGTGGCACGCGGCAGGATGGCAGGTTCGGCTGGGGAATGTGGTGTGAATGTCAAGTCGCACTGCTGGATAAACCAGCAGTGGCACACAACGTGGAGGAGGACTGGCCGACTTGTTGAATGACGTCGAACAGCACTTCACGCCGGACGGGCTTTGCGACATGCTCGTTGCAGCCTGCCGCCAAACTGATCTGTCGATCGTTCGGCTCGTTGTGGGCAGTCACCGCAATAATCTTTCCACTAAACGAAAGCGAACGCAGCACGCGGGTGGCGGCCAAGCCATCCATTAGCGGCATATCGATATCCATAAACACAAATTCGAAAGGCTGTAGCTGCTCTTCACTTAACAAGACGGCATCGATCGCTTCTCGGCCGTTGTTAGCAACGGTGACAGTAAAGCCCAGCTTCGACAGCAGTAACTGCATCAGCCGCTGACTTTCGACGTTGTCTTCGGCGACTAGAGCTCGGCGCAGGATGAGCGAGTTGGGGATGTTCATCATG
>JAIXVG010000465.1 GCA_027483145.1 Planctomyces sp. | reverse complement strand
CAGCACTTCGAGCGGCTTCAACCCTCACTGGTCAAGGCAGGTCTCCCAACGTCCAAAGAATTCAAGCTCGATGCTGGGCCGAGAATTGAAGGAACAGCCCCTTGAGCTCCCGCCGCCGACAAACAGATCTTGAGTTTGGCTCCGACTCATTCCTCGACGTGGTCGCCAATATCGTTGGGATTTTGATCATCTTGATCGTGATCGCCGGGCTGAAAGTGGCCCGCCAGCCAGTGGCGGGGTCGATCCCCGTAGCTCCTGAAGTGAGTTCACCTGCGACCGAACTCGAAATCGCAATCAATTTGGGGAACGCCGAAGCGCTGACATCTCCCGCTAAGCCTCAAGCCCCCCCTCAGCGACTGGCCAAAACAGAAGTTGTCGAAAAACCTGTCCCGCGCGTAGTCACTCCCTGGGCCCCCCCGGCTGACAGTGTGACTGAAGTTCAATCCCTAGAGCAACAGATGGAACAGCTCTTGGGTGAAGAACAGCGACTCGCCGAGCAAACCGGCTCGATGAACGAAATTGTCGTTCGCCTCAAAGACCGTCTGCAGGCAGCCCGCCGCGAACTCAAGACTCGTCAGGATCAACTAGAACTCGGTCTGAAATCGACTCGGCAGCAGCAGGACCAGCTTGCAGAAGCCAAGGCACTTCTTGCTCGCCTGAAACAGGAAGTTCTGCTGGCTGAGAACGCGGTGAATGTCGAAAGCCTTGAACACCGCGTCACACCGGTCAGCCGCGTTGTTCAAGGGCCTGAAAAGCACTATCGCATTGATGGGAACCGTGTTGCCGAAGTTCCGATTGAAGCATTGGTCGGCCGAGTGAAGGAGCAAATCGAGCGCAAGAAGGACTGGCTTATGCGCATGCCCCGACATCAGGGGCAGGTCGGGCCGGTCGAGGGCTTTTCATTGAAGTATGTGATTCAGCGCGAGAGTGGCTCGGTCATTGACGAACTTCAAATGGGTCAACAGGTCTTTCGGATTTCCGTGACCCAATGGGTCTTGAGCCCCGAACGCGACCTCAAGTCAGAATCGGCCAGTGAGGCGATGACCAGTGGATCACGATTTATCCGCTCTTTATCATCTGCCGAACCAGGAACCTCGGTCACTTTTTGGGTCTACCCCGATAGCTTCGAAACCTACCGCGTCCTCCAACGATACGCGCATGAGCACGGGTTTCAGGTCGCAGGTCGCCCGCTTCCCCACGGCATGCCCATCGCTGGTTCTCCACAGGGAAGCCGCTCAGCCGCCCAGTAAGCTGCAGGCAGGGCATGCGTGCGGCAATGACCCCGGTTGAACCGGAAGCAATACCGCAATAGCGACATAAAGTCCTATTGTTAAACGCGTTCCTTCACGACGTTGCCATCGACGAAGCCATTCTTCTGAGGCTTTGTCGCCTAAGCTCTCCTGCGCCAATCGAATCTGCCGGCGTTATTTTTCGCAATTTCGGTTGCTTAAAATGCTCGCCCGTCTAACATGGATGTGAACGATTTCAGTTGCACGGCGCAGCCCCGGTCGTCCACAATTGCCATAACACTATATTTCAAATTGACTTACGCTCTTTTCGGCACTCGGTTTATGCCCGTTCTAATTGACAATGGCGACCGCGACTTTCTGGCAGTGCTCCACCGCCTCGGTGGGGCATCTGTGCCAGATATCTGTGCTGCTATTGGAGTTACAGCGACGGCTGTGCGTCAGAAGCTCGGCAAGTTGACGGTCGCAGGGCTGGTTGAACGCCAGGCAGTTCGGACCCCACGTGGCCGGCCCCACCATACATACGTCCTGACTTCCGAAGGCCGCCGGTCATTAGGGGACAATTATCGAAGTTTGGCTCAAGCCTTGTGGTCCGAAGTCAATCAAATTGACGACCCGGAGTTGAGACAGAAGCTGGCGGAACGAGTTCAGTCGGCTTTAGTTCGCAAATTTGGGACTCAGGTCGTCGCCCGCGAAGTGGCCGATCGTTTTCGGCAACTGGCAGAAGGGCTGACCGACCAGGGTTTCCATGCCGAGTACGAGTTGAGAGAAGGATTGCCAATTCTGCGGGAGCATCATTGCCCCTATGAAGACTTGGCCGCTCATGACAATTCGATTTGTGTTTTGGAAAAACAGGTGTTTGAAACGGTCCTGGGAGTTCGGTTAGAGATGGGAAAGAACTGCCGCGATGGAGACACCTGCTGCGAGTTTCAAGCAGTCAGTCCAAGCGTGGAGGGATCGATTTAGGGTAGCCAGCGTCAATAACCAGACCAGATAAAGAACGGGACGCCATCAGAGACTTGGGATTAACAGGGTAACGAAACCGTATGTCATGGATTGAAGGACGATTTGAAGAGAATGTGATTACGACCACAGTCGAGCAAGCGCTCAATTGGGGATCGCAGTCGAGCGTTTGGCCTATGACATTCGGAATCGCCTGTTGTGCCATCGAGATGATGGCAACCGGTGCTAGCAAGTACGACCTCGATCGGTTTGGAGCAGGAGCCTTTCGGGCCTCTCCCAGACAGGCTGACCTCATGATTGTTGCGGGGACGGTCACCTTCAAAATGGCAAGCCGTATTCGGCGTCTTTACGAACAGATGCCCGATCCAAAGTACGTTATTGCCATGGGAGCCTGCACCATTGGTGGCGGCCCTTATTTCAAGCATGGTTATCACGTCGTGAAGGGGGTCGATCTGGTCGTCCCGGTTGATGTTTACGTTCCAGGTTGTCCTCCGCGACCCGAAGCACTACTCGAAGGCATGATGCGGCTTCAGGAAAAAATCAAGGCTCGCAAAATTGGTCGAGGTGTCGCAACGGAAGTTCCGGTCCCTCACACCACTGGTTGGGGTCAGCTTCCTCCCGATCAATTGGGATCGGCAACAGTGACGGAACTTCCCGGCACTAGCCCATTACCAACCACACTCCCAGCCAGTCACCATTAACAAGTTTGATATTGTACCCATAGTTCACTGTTTCAGATTGAAAGTTGATCGTCGTGGTAAGCATTCTTAAAGCAGATAATCTCCAGGTCTCGGTCGACGGTAAGCCCATTTTGAAGGGTGTCAGCTTCGAGATTGCCCAAGGTCAAGTTCACGCTTTGATGGGACCGAACGGCTCGGGCAAGAGTACGCTCGCCTACGCACTCGTCGGGCATCCCAAATACGAGATCACTGGTGGATCGATTTCGATTGACGATGTCGTCCTGAACGAACTCGATCCGTGCGAACGTGCTCGGAAAGGCTTGTTTCTGGCCTTCCAATATCCGGTGACCATCCCGGGGGTTAAGGTGGCCGACTTCCTGCGGCATGCCGTCTCAAACATTCGCAATCCAGATCGGAAAGAGGGAGAAGGCCTGATTCCGATGCGTGAATTCCGCAAAGAGCTGCGGTCGCGGATGGACGAACTGGGAATGGACCCCGACTTCGCTCGACGCTACCTGAACGAAGGTTTTTCTGGTGGCGAAAAGAAACGGATGGAGATTCTGCAACTGGCGATGCTGAAGCCCAAGTTCGCGATTCTCGACGAAACAGACAGCGGCCTCGATAGTGATGCTGTTCGCGTCGTGAGTGAAGGGCTGCAAAAGCTTTGCGGTCCCGAAATGGGTGTGCTGATTATTACTCACCACGAGCGACTTTTGGAGTACAACGTCCCGCAACACACTCATGTCATGCTGGCAGGGCGAATCGTTGAAACTGGCGACGCCTCACTGGCTAGCGAATTGCATAGCAGTGGCTACGCCGGTGTTCGTGAACGACACCCGGCCGAAGCGGCTGAGGAACTCGTCGATAAGAGTGTCGCCGGATCAATTGTCGAGCCAGCAACCGTATAGCAGTCCTGTTCGATTGGTAGCCCGCTAAAAACTTATCCGAAAACCTTTGATGCATGCCTCGTAGGCCTGAAACAACTGGGTTTTCAAACAAGCACAACCGGTTCTCGGATTGGCTCTAAGGGGCTTCCAAACAGACTTCAGCAACTAGACAAACGAGCCATCTGCTCGCGACTATTTTCAATATAGGTGCAACATGTCGACCGATCTTCAAACAGCCGATCCATCTGATGTGGGCGTGGGTGAGTACAAGTACGGCTTCCACGATCCAACAGATAACTATGTCTTCAAGAGCCGAAAGGGGATCGATCGCGAGATCGTCTATCAAATCTCGGCACTGAAGAATGAACCAGAGTGGATGCGTGACTATCGCCTGAAGGCATTGGACATCTTCTTCAAGAAGCCGATGCCCAATTGGGGCGGCGACATGAGCGAACTCGATTTCCAGGACATTTTTTACTACGTCCGTGCTTCAGCCGGTCAAGAAAAGAGCTGGGACGATGTCCCCGAAGATATCCGAAAGACCTATGACCGGTTGGGGATTCCAGAAGCCGAAAAGAAGTATCTGGCCGGGGTGAAGGCCCAGTACGAGTCGGAAGTGGTCTATGGCAGCTTGCAGGAAGACTTGGTCAAGCGGGGCGTCGTCTTCACCGATACCGACTCGGCCGTTCGTGATTATCCCGAACTCGTCAAGGAGTACTTCGGCACGGTCATTCCGTCGACCGACAACAAGTTCGCGGCCCTCAATTCGGCTGTCTGGTCTGGTGGCTCGTTCATTTACGTACCGAAGGGGGTTCACATTGAATTCCCCCTACAGGCTTACTTCCGGATTAACACCGAGAACATGGGCCAGTTCGAACGAACCCTGATCATCGTCGATGAAGGGGCTTCGATTCACTATGTCGAAGGTTGCACCGCTCCAACCTATAGCAGTGAAAGCCTGCACTCGGCCGTGGTCGAAATCATCGTGAAGCGTGGCGCTCGGTGTCGCTACACGACGATTCAGAACTGGTCGAACAACGTCTACAATCTGGTCACCAAGCGGGCCATGGCCTACGGCGACTCGCTGATGGAATGGGTCGATGGCAACTTGGGTTCGAAGCTGACGATGAAGTATCCGGCCATTTATCTGATGGAACCAGGTGCTCGTGGCGAAACACTGTCGATCGCCTTTGCCGGTGAAGGACAGCATCAGGACGCAGGGGCTAAGATGGTCCACTGTGCTCCGAATACGTCGAGCCGAATCATCTCGAAGTCCATTTCCAAGGGAGGGGGGCGTTCGAGTTATCGGGGACTGGTGAAAGTGATCAAAGGAGCCGAAAACTGCAAATCGAATGTTGTTTGCGATGCCCTCATTCTTGATTCAGAAAGCCGCAGCGACACTTATCCTTATATCGAAATCGACCAGGAGAACGTCGCCATCGAGCACGAAGCATCGGTTTCGAAGATTGCAGAAGATCAGTTGCTGTACCTGATGAGCCGCGGCATGACCGAGTCGGAAGCATCAGCCATGATTGTCACTGGTTTCATCGAGCCGCTGGTAAAAGAACTGCCGATGGAGTACGCCGTTGAAATGAATCGCCTGATTGAGCTGCAGATGGAAGGCTCCGTTGGCTAGTCGTGACCAGGTCTGTGAGACTGCCAAGTTTACCACAGACGTAAATCGATGATTGACATGTTCCGCTTCAGGGCAGATTGCCTTCAAGGGAAACTGTTCGCCGCATGCCACTCAGGCGCCAGGCAAACTGCAAGAGATCCGTTCGGTTTTAGTAAAGTTGAAGAGTTATGGGTTCCGTTACAGCATCAGCTCCTGCGTTTAGTCCTGCTGACTTCGAAGAGTTCCTGGCTCGCCGTCAGGAACCGGCGTGGCTGGTTAATCACCGTCGCAATGCGTTCGGCATCTATCAGCAACTTCTTAACCAACCCCTCGACCCGGAAGAATGGAAGCGGGTCGACATCCGGGCCTTTCGCCCTGCCAAGTTTCATTTGTCGACCACTCCCCCCGCTGCGGGGCGCCTCGACACCCTGTTGGGAGGGGCGTCTGATTCGGTTGAGCAGGCCTATTGCGGTCGCATCGAGCATGTTGATGGACATTGCACTTTTCATCACCTCGACCCAGTCGTGGCAGCCAAGGGAGTGCTCTTTGGTTCGCTAAGTCAACTTCTCGTCGAGCACGCAGAGCTGTTGGCTCCTCACCTCATGACCAAGGCGGTCTCGGTTGGTCGCGATCGTTTTAGTGCCTGGCATGCCGCGTTCTTGTCGGGTGGTACAGTTTTGTACGTTCCGCGTAACGTTGAATTGCGTCAGCCACTGCATAGCTTGATTGCGCTTTCCGAAGAGGGTGCTGCCGACTTCAGCCACACGCTGATTATTCTGGAAGAAGGGGCCTCTGCCACCTTATTGGAAGAGACAGCCTCGGCCACGCCCACGGCCACGGGGATGCATATCGGCTGTGTTGAATTGCTCGTTGCAAAGGGAGCACACCTGCGGTATGTCCAGCTTCAAAACTGGAATGAAAAGGTCTGGCATTTCGCTCATCAGTCAGCTCGTATCGAGCGAGATGCGTCAGTTCAGTGGACAGTTGGTGGCTTGGGGGCCAAGTTGGCCCACATTCACCAGGATATCTCGCTCGATGGCGAAGGGTCACAAGCTGAAGTCAATGGCGTCACGTTTGCCACTGGTCGGCAAGTGCTGTCGTACTATACGCAGCAGACCCACAACGCACCAAACACCCGTAGT
>JAIXVG010000411.1 GCA_027483145.1 Planctomyces sp. | reverse complement strand
GCAGTGATGAGCGAATGGGATTAGAACTCGCCGATTTGTTCGCCGCCGGCTCGGGTGCCGAGAGCACGCCAGATACCACGGTCGATGTTCTCACTGATCGAACGAACGGCTCCGTCGCCCATTAGTGCGTTCACAATGCCAGTGTGATAGCTGCGGGAAGTAATCGCGACATAGGTCGGCTGAGTGGTGCTGACGCCGATGCGGCTGCTCGTAAAGTCGACATCGCGCATCGTGCCTGCGTCGTTGAATAATACTTTGGTATTGGGAGTGAAAACGGTGCTGAAGCCGGTGTGAATAACGATTCCATTGACCCATTGCGAGTGTCCCAGGAGCGGATCAACCGTTCCGCCATAAGTTGTCACTTCGGTAACGCTATCTGGCGTCGCAACGCCCATCGTCGATGGGTTCCCCCCGTCGCGCATGACTGGCTGAAACGTCTTGACTTCCGCTACTGCCAGGGTGTTGCTTGACCCGTCAGACAGCGCGCCAAAGTTGACCTTCGAGTTAACTCCAAACATTCCATCGCTAGTCTGTCCATTGACCGGATTCCACATAAACCATGACCCGTAGCTGATGGCGTAACTGGTTGGGTAATGCGTGAGGGCGGGATAGATTCCAGTTGCAGGGACATCGACGGCGCGATCCCCGACTTCGCTGGGGCAAAGAAACATGGGAATGCGTTGCCGCGCGTATTGAGCATTGGGGGGCAGCCGAAAACTGACGGTAAAGTCGAGCAGATTTTGCAGCGAAGCTTGATCGCAGTATGGCAAGAGCCGGGCGTGGACCGAAAAACTGTCGAGACCGGCGGTCGACGGCATCTGAAGCGTGCAACCGGGAGCGAATGTGTTGTAAACGTCGTGATAGTTGTGAAGGGCTAAGCCCATTTGCTTCAAGTTGTTTTTGCATTGGGTACGGCGGGCTGCTTCGCGGGCCTGTTGGACGGCTGGTAACAGGAGCGCAATGAGGACGGCGATAATGGCGATTACCACCAGCAACTCGATAAGCGTGAAGCCGTTAGGCCGACGTAGGGTGAAGCGATTTGTGGGGGACTGCGGGGAATTCATGAAGCGGCTTTCTAAAGACTGAATGAGGAAGGAGTTAAGCAGGAGTTTGCATGGCGAAGGAAGATGCCTGCGTTTGCGCGGGAGGGGAGTAAAGGTACTGATATCCCCGTGCCGTTATTAAAGGCTTCGGTAAACGACATTGCCAGCCCGATTTCGGGCGAGCCTGGTGAGAAATGGCCGGCGGAAGTGCGTCTGCGGGTATAGAGGTGAACAAAAGTGAGCTGATATCGGTGAGGTGGGCGATGCGGCGTGTGGGGAGAGCGGAGCGTATCGGAGCGGCAGAGGGGAGAGTCGCGTAGGAATGTAGGAGCGGCTGACCACATTGCGCGAGTTGGATCGATGCCAACGCTCCTCTCAATACCGCTTGACACAACTGATGAGGAGTATGGGCAGGGTCTGTCGGGCTGGTAAGCTTCGCACTTAACCAACCGGTGCGGCCTGACCATGGACAGTCGATCGGACCGCGACCATTTCCTTGCTTGACCGTTCTTACGATCTCAGGAGAGGTCCCGTTTGTCGCCTTCTTGATGACACTCACAGTATGCAACGTGGCGGTGTTCTCGATGTTCTGCGGCTTATCGAAAACGTCATCTAAATCAGGATTGCACCGGTCGTAAATTTCAATGTCGAGTCAAATCGAATCTCTTTGAGGTTGCGATCGGCAACGGAGTACTGATACCCCCTGGCGTTTGTCCATCCACCAAAAACCAACAACTGCTGGCCGTCGGCGGACCACGAAAGGCTGGGATCATTCTCGGTGATATCCCGTGCTGGTAGCGACACCTTAGTCTCTCCGTTAGCGTTCCAAATCATGATCCGCTCTTCGCCCTTAAATGACTCCACCTTGAACGCAAATCGATCACCCTGCGGATTCCAGTCTAACAGATAGTCGTAAGGTGATAGGCCGTCTTCGGTCAGCGGAGAAATGTTGGTGAGCGACACGATGGACAGTTGACGATCCCTAATAGTTCTGACTAGTTGCTCGTCCACTTCGGTAAATGCAACACTGAATCCCATGACTAACGACTCTGCATATCCCAACAGCGTCTCCTCAAACACCGCAATCGTCTTAGGGCTAAACGATCCTGGAGCTAACTCGAAAATACCCCATGCCGACTCGTCGCCGGAAACAACCGTTAGCGCCTTCTCCGAGATCGACATCGACCAGATGTCCTTACGGAAGTAGTACTTCTCGTAACGGCAGTCAAGGATGTCGTAAAGAGTTATCTCGTTCTCCAAACCTGATGTATTCGTGGTCCACGAAAGCACTCGATCATTAATCCACGAATGGACAACGCTGTCGGGTGCTTCACGCACAACGTTCCTGATCACCCAATCTCCGGCAACAAATTGCCGGATAGTAGTTTTACCTGAGCCCCTAATCGCCAGATATTGTTTAGACGGTGACAACAGCTTCTGGCCGGACTCGAGTTCATTAACAAACTGCAAGTCATTGTTGAGCCAGTCTGACCTATAGCGACCATCCGTTTCGAATCCGCTGACGATGTATCCAATTGAATTGAAACTATTCGATTGAGTATCGCGTATTGCGGTCATTTCATGTCCATCGATTTAAGAGATCGGTTGTAGCCGAAGGCTGTCTGCACGGCTGTGGCAAGTGCAAGCAACGAGTTCCAGTCGCGATGAGTCGTTTGTGACCCTTGGCCGATAATCAATCCCGATTGTAGTATCCAGGACGGCATGCGATTGGCAATCTGACGATGTCAAGACACTGGCGAAGCCAGTGGCATACAAAGATACAATCGCATCTGTGTGAGACATTACGGTAGCCAACGCTGCTAGAGCCTGGTTCCCTGGACGTTGACGCCGCTGCCGATGAGTAGGTTTTGCTCATAAATCCAGCGATATACGAGGCCCGTTTTCTCGGGGGGCAAGACTTGCAGTTGGCTAAAGCCTGCTGTTTCAAACCAGTCGAGCAGTTCGGCCACGGTGTGATGGTATTGGTACTGTGGTGCCCACCAGTCGAACGTGTCGCAAACCCGGTTTTCAAACGAAGGGTGTGCGCTGAAGTTGACTACCTTGTTGGCCAGGCGATTAACGATGGGGATGCCCCCTGCCCTGGCACCCCAGATACACCATTTTTCGAGCTGAGCGGGGGGCATTTTGGTGGTGCGGTTTCGGAGCCAGGAGTTAATGGCCTCTTGCCAACCCTGGTTTCTGCGGTAGAGCCACACGGCTAAGCGTCCACCCGGGCGGACCATTTTGGCGACCGATTCGAAGACGGCCCGCGTATTGGCATCGTGGTGCATGACGCCAATCGAGAAGGCGAAATCGAACGAGCCTTCAGGAAATGGGAGGGCTTTCAAGTCAGCTTGGACAAAACGGACGTTCGGCAAGTGCTGGCAAAGTTCGCGAGCTTTGTCGACGGCGCGGGTATGGTCGGCCCCGAAGACCCTGGCACCTGCTTCGCCACAGACCTTTGCGTATCGTCCCCCGCCGCAGCCGGCATCGAGCACCCTAAGACCCGATAGCTCTGATAGCTTCACGCCAGTTTTGGCGACGAAAGTGGCCTGGTCTTCGTCATCGTGAGCCACTTCGTATTTGGTCCACTGACGGCCGAAGCTTTCAAGATGCTTATCGGTTACAAACCGGGGGATCGAGCCGATGATTGGGAAAGTTGCTGCACAGCCGGAGCAGGACAACTGGTCTGGTGCCGCAACCATAGATTGCGAACAGGCGGGGCAGATGAAACCGGCAGGCTGCAACGGACTGGGCCTTTCGCATGGGGGAATGAGAGTCAAATGGGCTTTGCTAAGCCCAAACGAGTTCCATGAGGTCTTCGGCGAGGTGAGTCTGGGAAAAGATAGATCTAGCGTGGTTGAGATTCACGGGGTCATCGTCGGGGCGTAACGGGTCAATGTGGGTCAGGTAGAGCTGCTTTGCGCTGCAATCGGCGGCAAGTTGTGCGACAGCAGAGGTCCAACTGTGACCGGTCTCGATGGCCCAATTGGAGAGTTCATTCGTGAACTAGAAGATCGACGCCGCGCAGAAAGTCGAGATAGCTGCTGCTAGCGGTGGTGTCGGTGACGTAGGCCATACTGCCGCCGGGGGTATCGATTCGGAAGGCGACGGAACCGCCGGGGTGAACCAGGCGTCGAAACGAGATCCTGGCGTCCCCTATTGGAACAGGCGATTCAAGAGGGGCGAATTCGAATGCTGGGAAGACCGGAAAGATTTCTTCTGAGAATAGGCGGACTCGCAAGGCTTTGAGGACGTGAGCCTCAGCATGAACAGTGCAACTGGTGATTTGCTGCTGCAACATTGGGGCGAGCAGATAAGTAAGCCCGCAGACATGATCGAGGTGAGCATGCGTCAGAAAGACATGCAGGTGTGGACTGAGAAGCCGAGGGGTCAGGCGAAAGGTTCCCGTTCCAGCATCAAGGAGAATGCCCAGTTCTGGCAGGAACAGACCGGCGGTGTGACGCCGCTCGTTGGGGTGATAGCCGCCGGTTCCCAGGAAAATGAGCTTCACGAGGAGTCCTGGAGTTGTGGGTGAATCCTTCGACGATGGGAGTTGGTCTGGCAATTGCCCTGGAAGCAAAGTAGGAGGACTGGGGATCGAAGACTCGACCCCAGCCACCCTGCTTGATTACCAATTCAAAAGACTGGAAGACACTAGCATAGCCAGTGCCACCCAGAAAAAAAAAAAAAAAAAAACTAGG
>JAIXVG010000031.1 GCA_027483145.1 Planctomyces sp. | reverse complement strand
GGTCTCGTTTGGTTTAGGATGGTCGACAGACGTCAATACAAACCAGAATGGTGCGACTCAGTCGAGAAGCTAACAACTGATCCGCAGTCATTTTACACATGTCGGCATCGGCTCTTCAGCACGCCTGAATTATTCTCAATCATCTGTTTCAAACATCTCTTACGCCCTTAACGCGAGACCACCATGCTTGACCGATTCCCAATGCTTCTCCCGCAGAAATTCACCAATCGTCTCCTGAAGTCATCGGCATTGGCCGTCCCACGACTATCTCTCACCCTGTTTGTGCTAGCCAATCTCGTCGCCCCTTCGCAGTCGTTACTGGCCGAAGAGGGAACCTTTGCATGGACGACCGACCCCGGCACCAACTCCACCACACTCGACTTTGCTGGCAAACCGGTCATTCGTTACCAGCATGCGTTTGACCGTTCCACCCCCGAACGATTTGACGCCACTTTCAAACCATTCGTCCATGTCTTCTCACCCGACACAGCCGTGCAATTGACAAAGGGGCCCGGCGGTCTCTACACGCATCATCGCGGCATTTACCTCGGCTGGAACCAAGTCATGACGTCCGATCAGAAGTCGTACGACTTCTGGCATTGCACGCAAGGTGCCCATCAGCAACACGTCGAATTCAAGTCGCTTACCACATCAGCCACACAGGCCACCATGGTCTCGCTTGTCCATTGGAACTCCAATGAAGGGGAGGCGATCGTGGCCGAAACACGCACGGTCACCGTCCAAAGTTCGACCATCGATCACCCACAACTACCAACCGGCTGGCAACTTGATTGGACATCCGTATTGGAGTCGAAGGGAGGCGAGCTGAAACTGACCGGCGACCGCCAGCATGCCGGGCTTCATTTCCGGGCCAACCAGGATGTCGCCACCTTACTCGGCGCCCGCTATCTCAGGCCTGCGACGTTTCCCCAGCAGCCCGATGCGGTCCAGGTTGACGATGCCAAAACGCTCGATGGCCACATCAATCTTCCCTGGCTGGCGATGCAGTTCACCACCAGCGATCAGCCTTGCACCGTTGTCTATTTTCCTAAACCAGGCCTCCCTGTGCCGGCCCGCTTCTCGGAACGACCCTACGGCCGCTTCGGATCTTTCTTTGACCTGACTCTCAATCCGAACGCTCCCTTCACAATGCAATACCGACTGCTCATCCTGCCAACACTCGAAGTGAAGCCAGCCGATATCGAAGCTGCTTATCGAATCTTCACAACCACCCATGCTGCAAATTGATACAGGCCTCGCGTTAACAACCAACCCGTATTGCGTACATGGAACGATTGATCAACTCACCGAGGCTACAACGCAAGTCGTTGCGTTCTACGCACTGTAACCACTAACTCGCTCGAATCGCCAAATCGCAATTCGATGAAGGTCAATAATGAATTCACCTGCCGCCCCCCACAAACGAGTCGCGATTGTTGGCGCATCACACGATCGCACCAAGTATGGCAACAAATCGCTGCGTGCCCATCTGGCTCAAGGTTTCGAGGTCCTTCCAGTCAATCCCAAAGGGGGCACAATCGAGGGGCTGCCTGCCTACCGGTCATTGGCGGAGATCCCTCCCGGGCCTCTGGAGCGGGTCTCGATGTACGTGCCACCAGCGGTCGGTATCACACTTCTCGACCAAATCGCCGCTCTCAAACCGAAAGAGGTCTGGTTCAATCCCGGCAGCGAAAGCGAAGAGCTGGTTAGCGTCGCGGCCGAGAAAGGGCTAAACGTCATCATCGCTTGCAGTATCGTCGACCTAGGCCGCATGCCCGACGAATTTCCCGGAGAATAGCGCGGCCAGTTCAGCTGCCAACCACCGTTCCCGGAAACTACCGCAGGACCTGCGTTCGCAATCGCCCGCCATCGAGCGTATCCCGCCCCAGCGGCACAGCCCGCTCTGCAAGCGGAATATCGGGGTTGCTCCCTGCCCGTAAGTGGGCCAGCCGGGGCCTGAACACCACCAGCAGCATCAGCGGCAGGTACCACAGCACATACACCCCACCCTCGTGCGGATACCAAAACTGTGTCGCCACAATGATGGCAGTCGAGTGAGCCAGCAGATGTTCCAGATTCTTCTGCAATGGCCAGACCGAAAGAGCGACAAGCAACACTGCAAACGTCGCAATCACTGGAATCCGATAAGCCTCGTCATACAAGCTCCAAAACCCGTTTCCTTCTCCCGAATCAAACTTCAATACGGTCCAATCAATCGAACCAATAATCTGACGCGTCAATGAGTGCGAATCAGCCGACGTCAGCAGCAAACATCCCAAAAGCAGCACTGCCACTCCTGCGAGTGCTCCCGTAAACTTCAAAGCGCCTCGATTCCAATAGAACGCAATCCAAATCGGCAGCAGGAAAAACGCAAAGAACATCGACCCGCAGGCCAGCCCCAATAACGCTCCCGCCAATATTGGAAATCGCTGCACCGCGACCGCCCACACAATCAATGCCCCAGGTAGAACATGATTCACTCGCCCCACGTCGTAAGCAGTGCAGGGAAGCAGCAGGTAAAGCGTGGCCATCGCCAGCCCTAATCGCGAATCACTAAAATGCCACCGCCCCACAAAAAACAAACCAGCGATCACCGCGCAGTGGGCCAACACCGAAATCGCCCGCGCAGCCACCAGTTCAACGCCCCCAGTCAGTGGAACCACCGAAGCCGCCAATAGCGCACTGGTCGGCCCCGGCTGCAAAATCGACGCTGAATCAGGAGCGGAAACCTCTACTCCTTCGGTTCCCGTCTTTTGCGATGGGTCCTGACGCTTTAGCAAATCATCCGCTTTGCGGACCGACGCCACAGCCGATTGATGCGGCTCGTGCGTGAAGACATTTGCAATCTGAAACAAGAGGGCCGAGACACACAAAAAGACCATTCCGGCCGCATTGAGATTCTGTTCCAGCCGTGGTCTGCGGGTAAACGCCCCATCAAACAAATTCCGCAGGAGCAGCAGTCCAGTGGTGGCTAACAACCAACTATATCCAAGCGCAGTGATTCCGTTGCGAACCAGCAGCAGCCCAGGAGTCACCGACAACAGTAGCAGCAGGTCCAGGTTGCGAACCGACCAGACGCGATTGAACTTGAAAAAAACGGCAAGCGATAGCAGCAGCGACAGGTAAAACCATGTCGGCTCGTTAACGTCATAGCCTTGCAGAATTGCATTCATGCGGACGTTCAATACCCAACGCCCCATCGTGGCTTGGCCAGCTTGTTTGGCAAGCTCCCCGAGCCCCGATGTGCTACCCCACTGACAACAGCTTAACGTTCACAGAATCTGAACCATCAGACTCGAACCCAGAACGCCAAGCCCCGATCCTCTTAATTTGCAGTCCACGTGACTCTGCTGGCAAATTTGCACCACTGACTCCCCAGCCTTTGGCGCACCTTACATTGCCCGGTCTGATTTCAATGTCCCCGAACCTTCCTACCGGTTAAGCTTGGTACATCGATATCTGGTGAACTGCTGGCGTCGCACCCAATTGCCCGACCCGAGCCACCCCTAGTTTACCTCTCCTTCCCCTAAAATTCCCAGCAAAAAGCAGACCGGCCGACTTATCCAGCATGAATCCCTGCGTCAACATTACAATGACGCCAATTCGACTCCCCCTGGTCCAACACCTCTCCGCCAAAGACACAACATCAATGCTGGTAGAACTTTACGAACCACTTGGCGACGTCTGGGCAAGGCTCGACCTGTATTCAGCAGCAACCCGTCCTCGCCGGATTGTGATCCCGCCGTCGCCTGGCCTTGCCATTCCAAACAGCTTCCAAATCGGCGGTCCGCCAGTCGATCCAGACCGAGTGCTAGTCGGTCAATCGCCACAAACATTGATCTGGGAAATACTTATAACCAGGCTTCCCGCGTTCATCTGGTACCCGTTACTTCCAATTACTCAGCGACCCTTCATTCAGATCCCAGCCGATTACTTGTCGATTGGTTCGCAAGTTCCGCAATTGCCCCTCTGGCAATTCGTGCTGGCCAGTGTCGAGTCGATTTCGAGGAAAACGCTGGCCCCCCTAACCGACAGTGAGTTGAAGAAGGTTCTGGAAGCCGATTTGTCAGGTTTACCCCGTTTTTGCCTCTCGCCGGCTCCTCCCAGGCGAAGCCAGCAAGATCGGAAGCTCCTCGCTGAAGCGACGGAAAGCCTTTGCGAGCCCAATCCTCCAGCCACGGCTAAGCTGGCATGGCAGGCGGCACTTGCCTACTGGGAAGGCGATTTTGAGGGGGCTCACTCAGCTGCTCAGGCGTTCGAAGGGGAGGGGACTCCCCGCTCTGGAGACTACTGGCATGCCATGCTCCATCGGCAGGAAGGGGATTTCAGTAATGCTAATTACTGGTTCCGCAGCGTCGGTCGCCACCCGGTTCAGGAGGAACTGGCCGAAGCGGTCAGCCGTCTCGGACCGATTCTGGGCGAAAGTCGTCCCCCCTGGATCGACCGATTTACCTCAGACCAGTCTGTCGAGTTCTGCCAGCAAGCAGCCGCCAGCCAGTCCTCCATCGACCAGGACCTCGCTTCCAAAATTCAACAGCTTGAGGCGATTTTGTTGACCGTCAGTTGCTGGCGAAACCTGTCACCAATACCGTTACCAGATAGACACAAATACAAGTTTGACAAAGACTTACAAACCAGACCAGATTGATGTGTCGCTGCGGAATACAACCACCGCCTCGGCTTGGCCTAATTCGCCTATGACGGTTCGTCGTGCAGTCGCCCTAAATCACCTTGCTGGCTCTTTCCCGCAGCGCAATCCCGTTTGACGATGCGTCGCCCACTGCGAATAATCTCTCCAAGTACCCACAGGTCTTCGCTTTCCCCGCTTCCCCCCACTTCCGATCTCCGGAAATCGACACTCCCGCTAATCGAACTCACAGCCGAAGCGGGTAACACGCTTCGCCGCCTATTTTACCAACTATATGGTCGCCTTAGTTTTCATCAGCTCAAGCGTTATTCCTTCCAGCACCTCGATCACGTATGATCACGACGTAGACGATAGACCTTACAGGAATTGTTCAATGACCTTCGCATTCGCTGGTGGCTATGAATTGTTTATCGTTTTGGCG
>JAIXVG010000603.1 GCA_027483145.1 Planctomyces sp. | reverse complement strand
CTCGCTGGAGCTCTTGCATTTGCGTCGATTTTTCGCGTTGCCAGGCTGTTTGTTCGCCAGCCAAATGGGCTGCATGCTCTTCTTTGAGCGCTTCGAGTTCTGAGAGTTGACTCGCACGAGCGATGGCAACTTCCTCGTCGACCTGAGCCAAGGCGTTTTCATAGACAAGCTTCTGGCGATCGAGTCGCGCTTGTTCCTGATCGCGTTCGGCGTGCCACTCTGCTTGCTGCTGAGCAAAGTGAATCCGATTCGTTTCCCACTCGGAGGCTAAGTCCTGCCAAAGCTTCTCACGCTCGTACTTCAGTGTTTCTTCGTGCTTGACTGTAAGCTGCTGCTGTTGCTCGATCTGGAGTTGAATCAGCTCAGCCAGTTTGGCCTGTTCTCTTGCCATCAAAACGCGACTGTCAGCCAGAGCGTCCCGTTCGATCTGTAGCTCCTGATCGACGATCGCTTTCAGATTTGCCTTTTGCCGGGCTAACTCGGAAGCAGCCCCTTCCAGCTCGCGACGCTTGGCGTCTACTTGAACCAGGCTTTGGTCGAGTTGTTGAACTTTCTGGGCAAGCTCGGCCTCTCGTTCGGACAGTTTTCTTGTCCGAATCTGCCATTCGCTTTTTGCCTGCTCGACCTCTGCGGTCAACTTTGTTCGAAGCTGATCGATGTTAGCTTCGCGGCTGCGAAGATTAGTTTCTCGCTCATCCAGCTCGCGCCATTGCTTCTGCAGATGGGCGACGAGGTCAGCAGTCTGCTTTAACAAGCCTAATTCAGGCCGTTGACTGGCGTCAGCCGAAGGGAATGACGATTGAACTGTCGAAACGGGCAACGATCCAAGAGGAAAGTGAGGTCCATCGAGACGGTGAACCAATTCGCCCGACAAGACTCGGCTACTGGCACTCCCTGCGGCAAGCTGGGCAGAACCCCTCGGATTAGTCAGCGAAGCTTCTAAAGCCAATCCGTCCTGTGGACCTTCGTCGCGCCTATTCATCAGGGAATCCTTTCCCGATCATTCGCATCACCAAATGAGTGTGGCACTAACGCAATTCTGCATCCTGCACGAATTCACGTCTGCCCTAACCCTGATTCAATCGGCAGATGCAACCTGTGTAAACCACCCGGACGAATTCGTCCCGCATAACCTAGCTGCTCTTCCAGTGGAGTAGAGCAGCGTTGTAGCTGTCTGGGTCAAACTCGGGGAGGCCTCTTGGGAATGGGGAGGCTGCCGACTTCGCAATCGATTGATTGTCGGCAGATATTGCCGATTGGGGATTCAGTGCCAATACACGACCATTACAGAACGCGATCTAAAGCACTGGCCAACTTGGCCTTAGGAGTTACACCAACGAACTTGTCGACAATTTGTCCACCTTTGTAGACGAGTACCGTCGGCAGCGCCGAGATTTCCTGGGCTTGAGCCACTCGCACGTTCTGATCGGTGTCGAGCTTGCCGATTCGAACACGGCCCGAGTACTCGTCGGCCAGTTGTTCGATAGTGGGAGCAATCATCTTGCAAGGCCCGCACCAGGAAGCCCAGAAATCGACGACGACGGGCATGTCGCTATCCAAAACCTGGCCCTGGAAGTTGTCATCGGTGAATTCGACTACGTTACCTGCCATGAAACAATTCCTTCGTTCTGCGTACCAACATCTCAAAATGATTACCGCAGACTACTTCTGCGGAAAATCTTCACAAAGCCAATCATCGAAAATGTGATTAAATGTTCACTCAAGTGGTCGCTCTAGTCTCTCAAACCGAATTCGACGACATAGAGTACCAGTCGAAACTTGCAAAGTCCCTGTAACTGTCAACAAATGGGTCAATCAGTGGTAAAGAGTCCGATTATAGAAAGGACAAAAACACTGTCAATTGCTTGCCAGATTGCGACTTACGGCAAATCCCCAGATCGCTGCCTCTCGCTTGCCTGCTCTGTAACGCTGAAATTCTAGTCGAGTGTCCAGTATCTCCCGAGCCGAGTCGCGTGTTTTCCGCAGGTTCGATTGAAACAGGAACCGCCGAGAGTCGATCAGCTGGTTTTTCAGGATTTGCCTTTGGTCCTTTTCTTGCTCGATGTTCACGAATCTCCACGCTCAATCCTTGTAGTCGGCGCAATCATTAAGAATCGCCATACAGTGAAGGTGAGCGGCAGTTCGGCCCGAATGAGACAAGAGAGATGGGGCAGAACACTCGTCGCAGGTGATGCTTCCGAAAATCAGGCGATGCCCAGAGTCCGGGCCAGACCTTGCAAGTTCAGGCAAAGTACTCGGATCTCGTCTTGAACTCGTTTTGGCAACTGGTCTCTTCCATATTTGCGGTTCAGTCGTACTTGAAGGCAAGGCTGGCACGATGTCGACACCGACAGCACCTTTGCTCATCAAGACAACGGCCGGAGGACAGACCGTTCTTGTCCTTGAAGCACTCCATAACGAGACATTGGCTCCATTGGTGCTGGCGCCAGGTAAGTACATTCTGGGAAGCGGCGCTGATTGCCACTACCGCATCGATAACCAGGCGATTGGCCAACATCACTGCATCCTCCTGGCAAGCGAACAAAAAACGGTTGTCGAGAGCCTTGACCAGCGGACGTGGCTGAATGATTGGCCATTCAAAGAGAGTGCTTTCCGGCACGGAGATCGGCTGACCCTTGGTCCGATGACTTTTCGGATTCGTAAGGCGAACCCGGCGGAACTTCTCGACTTGCTGGTCCCGACTACTGCGGTTCAGGCTGAAACGAAATCACTGCAATCGGAATCACGGACGACGAGACCAAGCGCGGCGACTTCGCCGGTTGCCCCGGCGGCCAAACCGGTCCATTCTGTAACTAAAGCCAACTCGGTTCCAGGTAGCTCCATAACGCCAGCAACTCGAAAGTCATTGCCTCCGGCTGAGGTTGGGGGCCAAACCAATCGAACAGTCGATTCGGGCCTCGAAGGGTTAACAATACTGAAGTCGGCTGTCCGGCCAGCGGAAACTTCAGTTGCGCGAATTAACCAACCCGTCGCACCAACTCAAGTAGAGCCAGACCTTGAGACGACACTTCTCAACGAGGTAGCTTCCGTCAGGTCGGTCCTCGTCTCGCCAGAGAAGGGGACAGTCTTTGCCCGGCACGAAGAAGCGTTGGCTAAGTCCCTGGCTGAGTTGACGGCAGAGAGACAGACACTCGAAGAACAGCGTCAGGCATTTGTCGCTGAGCGAACTGCATACGCTTCCCGATTGGCGACTGAGAGAACGCAGCTTAGCGCTGCAGCTGCCGAGTTAGATGAAGCTCTCCGCTCGATCGAAAATGAACGGGAGTCGCTCGAACAACGATCTCGTGAAATAGCCGATAGCTCTGCTCGAGTAGCCAAAGATCAGCAATCTGTTGCAGAGCAGCGGCAAGCCTTGCTGTCGGCTCAGAAGGCCATCGAGACTGAGCAAGAGCAACTGGCGGCCCGCGCACAGGTTTTAGCAGACGATGCAGAGAAGCTCGCGAATCGGCAAGCTCTTTTCCTGAATGAGATTGCCCAATTCGACGAGTTACGTGCCGCAGCTCTGACAGAAATCGAGCGACGAGAAAACGACCTTTCGTCAATCGCAGTCGATATCGAAGCCGGTCGCCGCTTCATTGCTGAGATCAACTCTTTCGAAGAGCGAAGGCAGCGGCTCGAACGAGATGAGGCAGCATTGCTCATTCGTGAGTCGCGCCTTAACGAACGAGTTGAAGCACTGGATAGCGCAACGAGTGCCCTCGCCACCCGCGAAGATCAGATGCTACAGCGGGTTGAAAGCGAGCGATTCGCCATTGCGGAGCAATGTGTGGCTCGCCTGGCCGACTTAGAAGACTATGCACGGCGCTCTGCTGACGCTGTTGCCGAGTCTCGGTTGAGCGCTGAACGAGATCAAGTTCGTGAAGAACTGGAGCAGCTTCGGGCCGAGCTCGATGCCAAGACAGCCGAGCTATCTGGCCGCGAAGTTGCATTGGCAGAGTATGCCGCCGGATTGCAAGTTCGCGAAGAAGAGGTCCGAAAGTCCGGTACAAAACTCGACGAGCGCAAGCACGAGGTTGATACCCTACAAGAGGAGGTTGAGCTTCAGCGGAAAGAACTTGCTTCTCAAGAGCAATTACTCGGATTGAAACAGGCTGAGCTCGAGCAGGCCCGTCAAACACTGGCTGCCGAACAGGAACTGTTTGTCTCACAGCAAGGTGAATTCCAGAAACGAGAGGCCGAGCTGAATGAGCGTCTTGCGGAAGCTGACGCACGCCACGAGTTTATCCGACTCCAGGAGGCTCAGTTAGGCAATGAGCGTCAACAACTGACCGAGCTGAGCGAGTCGTCAAACGCCGAGATCGAGCAGCTAAGCCAGAAAAACGAAGATCTGGCTGCTCGGGAGTCGGCCATTGCAGCTAAAGAATTGGCGCTGTCTCAATCGGCAGATGAGCTTGAAGCGCATCGGAACGCTGTCGAACAGGAACGAGCAACTCTGGAGGCAGAACGAGCTGACTTTAACGCTGCTCAAGTCAAACTGGCTGACAGAGATAAAGACCTCACTTCGCTCGAATTAGCCATCACCACTCGTGAGCAAGAGGTAGCAGCACTTCAAGCATCACTTGCAGACCAGGAAGCGGCCCTGGTCCTCCAGCGGTCGGAGCTTGAAGCAGCGCTGGCGGCTGTTCAAAAGTCAGACGCTGACAAAACGATAGTGGCATCTGTCGAGGAATCTGACCTCAACTCGCTGCTGACTCCAGCACTAATCAATGCCGATGACCTCAGCCAGAAGCAACAGGAACTTGATGAGTTGCGGGCTTTGCTGTCTGCGGAACGTGAGACGCTAGCACTTCGCGCTGCGGAGCTGGAAGAGCGGCAGCAGCGTCTTGCGGACGAGGAAGCTACCGTCTCGAATGGGAGAAGCAGCCTGGAAGCCGAGCGACAAGCTCACGAGGCGGCTGTCCAGACTCTGGCGCTCGACCGCGAGCAATTAGCGGAAGAACAGGCAGAGACCCGAGCGAAACAGTCAGCACTCGATTTTGAGGCGGAAAAGCTTGAAGCAGAGCGGAATTCACTGGAACAGGCTCGCGCTAATGCGGCGGTGCAGAACGAACCTTCGCCAGAACTCAAACCATTGGAAGCTGGGCTGCCATCAGAGCAAAGTGGCCAACTACCAGCGGACCGAGACGGACACCGCGGTGTCCGGGCGTACTACCGCTTGAAGCGTCCTTGGGCGTTTACATCGCACGCTACTATTCATCCCCCAGAACCAGTGGCTACTGACGAACCGTTTGAGACTACGCTCGAAACCGACAAACCGGCGGCTGAAAATGCCGTTGACGAAGTTCGGCCGGTTAGCGATTCATTGCAGGCGGAGGTGATTGAGGGGACCGATGCCGATGCTGGTGGTGATGCGCTCATCCAGCCCGAGGGTGGAGACCCAACCAATCGGCTGCGGGAGAACCTTGCCAACTTCAACAAGCTTCGCAAACAGTGGGAAACTGAAGAAGCGACAGAAACGGACGACACTGCTCCGGTGGCTGAACCCGTCGTCTCGAAGCTTCAACACGAAGAGATCTCTGTTCAGTCGCTTTCTCTCGAAGAAGTGGGTACCGAAGACGTCAATGCAGCAGTCCTCGATTCTGTCGAGCAGCCAGACTCGTCAAGGGACGAACTGAGCAGTTTGTCCGAAGTGGCAGAAGAAGAATCAGCTCCAGTTTCCAAAACCATCGGACAAGAGGACGAAAGCTTATCATCTCAATTGATTCGAATGCTTGAGAGTGACCGTAGCTTTCTGGAACAGGCCCCTGAGCAGTCGACGGAAGAGCCAACTGCCGCTGCCCCGAATTTCGCGCAAGATACGGCCGCGATTGCAAAGGATCCCCTTGCCATTCGATCTGAGCTAGCCAAGCTGTTCAATATCGATGAATCGGCCAAGCGACCGCCGCGAATTGAGGCGGAGGAGTCAGAGGCTGCGGCAGATGTACATGGCGAGCAGACCGACGAGTCAGGCGATTCAACAGTCGCAGATGAATTGGCGGCAGACGAATCGTTAGCCGAAGAGATCGAGCCGATTCAGCCCGCATATGAAAGAACCGAATCGGAAGCGGCACAAGACCTTGCTGGCACCGGGGCGATTCTGAACCTGAGCGAGCTGCAACTTGTTGATCCGTCGTCCATTCCCTCGGAACGAGCACACAACAACGGATTAGCAGCGTCGGCACCTGCCGCAGCCTCAGTCGCTGAGCCGACTGCCGAACCAGAAGAAGACTCAATCGCAGCCTACATGGAACGGTTGTTGGCAAGGACTCGTCAGGGACCGCGGACGCCAGCCGTGGAGCCAGCACCACGGCGTGTGGTTGTCGAAGAACCAGTCCGGGAAACTCGTCCAGTAGAAGAGACCATTTCTGTTGAGGGATCTGCTATTGAAGCAGCTCCATTCCCGGAGCGAGTTCAGCCCAAAGTTGATCGCGATACCGCACGCAGTCATTTGAACTCATTCCGTGAAGTGGCCAACGCATCAGCCCGTACTGCGATAACCACTAGCCGGTGGAAGCAGCAGCGATTGGCGCTGATTACCAAGTGGCTGCTCACGGGAACCACCCTTGTTGCCGGGACCTTCTTTCTAGCTGGACCATTGTTCGGCGGGGAACGTTATGATCTTCAGGGGAGTGGCCTCTTGATTGTCGGCCTGTTCTTGCTGTACGAGAGCATCCGGTCGACGTTCGCTCTGCGGGCGACGCGAGTCGACCGTCCGAAGACTCCAAAAAAAGGAATTAAGCAGCCCGAAGCGACCGCGGCCGAATCGACTGACGAAGCCTCGCAGGGTTAACGCGACAAATGGCCGTTATTGTAATCAGGCCATGGTAATGTGAGCTGGAAACGGATCGCTTCACTATATATCGGGAAACTCTGGGTCCGATTCCATCAGGTTACCTGATGGAATCCGCGTCACTGCTGCGAACGCCAGATCGCAAAAACTTGGGCTGCGGGATCATTGCAGATTGGTCACCGCCGGCCTTGGGTACCGAATCACTCGATACGGATGAAAGCAATTCATTTGGGCCTTCTTCATCGTCGGCATGAGGTAACGAGATACTTCCCAGCGATTTGGGGAGATTTTCAGCTTGGTCGACAACCCGCCGCACGTCTGCACCCAGCAAACGCAACTTCATCTCGATCGCTTCGTACCCCCGATCAAGATGATAGATCCGCCTGACAACAGAATCGCCAGTGGCTGCGAGCGCGGCCAGCACCAGGGCAGCACTCGCACGCAAGTCGGATGCCATCACACAGGCACCACTAAGAGGCGTTCCACCAACGATAATTCCGCTGGCTCCTTCACGCCGAATATGGGCACCAAGCCGAACCAACTCGGGAATATGCATAAAACGGTCGGGAAACACCTTGTCTGTGACGACACTAATCCCTTGGGCCTGTGACAAAAGGGCCGTCAACTGAGCTTGTAAATCGGTAGGGATACCCGGATATGGAAGTGCAGTACAGTCAACCGGCTTGAGTGATCCTGTAACTTGGATT
>JAIXVG010000509.1 GCA_027483145.1 Planctomyces sp. | reverse complement strand
GCAGCAGCTGAGAGCACCATAATCTTTCCGGAGGCGTTACCGGCGGGAGTTGCAATAACGCATTCACAAATTCCGACTGGGTGGTCTGAAGGCAGTGTTACTTCCGCAAGAAGTTGCGTATCGCCAATCACCTTATTCTCGAGCCCCTTGGGCTGCCCCGCGTCCTTCTTTTCTGTAATTTCGCATTTCTGTTCCGTTGCCGAGAGCAGTCGCAGTTCTGTAGCCTCTTTCAGGTTGAATCCGCGCACTTTTAGAGTTGTCGTCGTTCCACTAGTGATGACGGCTGGTTCGATGCCTGTAATTCGCGGCGATTCAATCTTCTTATCATCGGCTCGGGCAGTCGCCCAGCAACCAGTCCCATAGCAGGCTGGCACGACGTAACCCAGAATGAAGAGCGTTGAAACGAGAACTCGTCGGGCCTGTCTCATGTGAAGAGCTCCGAAACGGTTGCTCCCTCGGCAAGGATGGAAATAGGGCGTCCCTCTGGAGTCAGCAATTCTTTCGCCGGATCAATTCCCAGTGATTCGTACACGGTCCATGCCACGTCCGCAGGTCGAACCGGTCGATCGGTAACGAACGCGCCGTTCTTATCGGTCTTTCCGATCACCCGCCCGCGTGCGACACCAGCACCGGCCCAAAGCATAGAACCCGCGCGGCCCCAGTGATCTCGCCCCGCTTTGTCATTCACCGTCGGTGTACGCCCAAACTCTCCGAGTGCAAGAACTAATGTATCCTCCAACAGACCGCGATGGTCCAGGTCGTTAATCAAGGCGCTGTATCCACGATCGAATTCAGGCAGCTTTGTATCAAGGGATTTGAAGATCTCTCCATGATGATCCCAGCCACCATAGTTGACGGTCACAAAACGGACGCCGTTTTCAACCAGTCGCCTGGCCAGAAGAGCGCTCTGGCCAAACTCGCTACGGCCATACTCGTCTCGAGTCGTGGCTTCTTCACGATCAACCGCGAACGCTGCCTGTGCTTGCGGAGACAGAACCATCTCAGCCGCTTTCCGACTGAATTCATCATAGGTGGCAATCTGATCGTTCTGCTTCACCCTGTCGGCCAGTCGATCAACAGCGGCTAAAAGCGTTTTCCGGCGCTCAAGCGTTTGAATAGTTAATCCTGCGGGAGCCGAAAGATCGCGGACCCGGTAGTTTGCTTCATTTGGATTACCCGCCTTGAACGATTCGCAGCGCCCTCCCAGCCACACGCTCTTTCCCAGCTCCCACGTAAATGAGGGATTCCTGGGAACAGCGACATAAGGAGGCACCGCTCCGGAAAATCCGGTCTCGTGCGCAACAACCGCACCGATCGCCGGATGATCTCCAAAAGGAGTGCCGAATCGCCCGGACAAAACCCAGTTTGTCGCGGTTTCATGGTGGTCATTTTCATGCGTTCCGCTGCGTACCAGAGTTAGCTTGTGCATCACCTGAGCCGTTTTGGGCAGAAGTTCGCAAATGCTGAGCCCGGAAACGCTGGTGGCGATTCCCTGGTACTTACCCCGGATCTGTTCGACCGCCTCGGTTTTCATATCAAACGAGTCGTGATGCGATAGTCCACCGCCAAGATAGATCAGGATAACCGATTTTGCTCGAGCGTGGCGAGGTCCTGCATCAGCGGCCAGCAAATGTGGCAACGACAGCCCCAGTGGTGCGAGTGCTCCAACGCGAATGAAGTTCCGTCGCGAAACACCGTTGCACCAGCGGTTATGACGATTGGTGATTGAAACATCGAGCATTGGAAGATTCCCTTTCGGCGGGTTTACACACCAATAGTTAGTGGTTGAATGCGAACTCTTTCGAGTTCAGTAACGCCCAGAACAAGTCAGCCAGCACTGCATTGCGATCGTCCGTTGCCAAAGCCGCATCGACCTCAGCGAGTTCTGCGCTTTTAGGTAAGCGGCTGAGCGTCGCCAAGAAGATTTCCTGCGTCACTGTTCGAGAGTCAGGATTCTGCAGCAGGCTTGTTAAACGACCATCCACCGAGCCGATTTTCTTGAACAAGCCTTCGTCGTTGTTCAAATGCAGCAATTGAGGCAGCGTCACCTCACCCTTTCGCTCGCAAGCGCAAGCTGTGACGCGATCGCTGCGACCAAACAGGGTTAAGAAATAAGAGTCGGTGCCAGGATCCGCGACTTGGGTCGCTCGCAAGCCGACCGGATAGCCGGGGAAATGATTCGGCACGTCGGTGGCGGCGGAGATCGCGTCCCAAAGGACCTCGGCCGGAAGGCGTTTCGCATTGTAATGCGAATAGTATTTTGAGTCGTTTTCGTTTCCGGGCGTAGTTGCCGAATCGAGTTGCCATGCCCGCGAGTTCAAGATCAATCGTATGATGTACCGTAAGTCAAAGTTGTGGTTGCGAAATTCCTCGTTAAGCACTTTCCACAGCGCGGCGTTGGATGGCGGATTGCTAGCGCGCAAGTCATCGACTGGTTCGACAAGCCCTACGGCAAAGAAATGTTTCCACAGGCGATTGACCATCGCTCCGGAGAACTGTTCCTGGTCAATCACCCAGGTCACAAAAGGGTTGCGAGGATCGCTACCCGGATCGACGTTCAATGCGACCCGATCGAGGGTCTGCGGTACCAGGAAATGGCCGGTACGTGGCTGGTTCACGCCGGGTGCTCGGTGGCGGATCTCTTCCAGTCGCTTAGTCTGATTATCAAGCTCGCGCTGAAGATCAGCAATATGTTTGGCGTTTTCGTCGTTCGCTGTCTCTTTGCCGTAAGATTCGGCGAGTTTTGTCGCTGCTTCGGCAACACGTTGGTACTGCTCACGCTCCTCGCGGCCGACGTTTGTCACTGCGCTGACTCCGGTTTGAGGGTTCTGGCGATCCAGATTCACCTTCGAGAAGCAAGCTGCAAAATGATAATAGTCGTCCTGCGTGTAACGTTCGAGCGGGTGATTGTGGCAGCGAGCGCAGCCGATTCTGGTCCCTAGGAATGACTGAGCAACACTGTCGGGCAACTCACTCTCTTCGACTTTGGTGAACTCACCTAACACGGTAACAAAATAGCCCGCTTGTGGCTGCGCAATAACATCTCCGTTGGCCAACAACACATCCCGTGCAATGTGGCTCCAAGGGCGGTTGGCCGCCACCTGCTCGCGTAACCACCGGTGAAACGACTTGACCCCTTTTTGACCTCGCACATCATGGTCACGCTCCTTGCGATTCTGGAGCAGGTCGGCAAGCTGTAGTGTCCAGTAGTCCGTGAATTCAGAACGTTGTAACAACTCGTCAATGGCGCGAGCACGCTTATCGACTCTCGCATCTTTCTGAAAAGCCATCACCTCCGCCGGGGTCGGAAGAATTCCAGCCGCATCAAGATAAAGTCGCCGCAGAAATGTTTCGTCATTGCAAAGACCTGCAGGCGGAAGACGAAGCTGCTTCAACTTTTCAAATAAAGGGGCATCAATCGCAGTTTGCTGAGCCGCATAAACTTCAGAATCGACGGGATTTGAAAAGGGCATCGTAAAGCCAACGACTGCAACAAGTCCCCGAAAATGGACTCGTACCCCTGCTTCGCCGCTGCGTGTTGCCTTCACTATTCCTGATGGCTTGACGCTTACTGTCGTATCATCATTGGAAAAGAACTGCGACAACCAAGTCACATCGCGTACTCGTCCGTCGGCGTAGTGAGCCCGCACCAACAGTTGCTGCGATTCACCCGGCACCAACACGCGATTACCGGGCAGAACTTCGAGACGAACAACATCTGGTTCATCCGCGACAGGTGCAGGAGCGCGGGCGGCAATCCAGTCCCGCAGCGTCAGCCACATTCGTGAATCAGGACGAAATCGAACACCGCCTTCGTGTGGCATACCACCCGAGGGTTTGGCTAAGAGCAGACTTTTTTCCGGGAAGCCCAGGTCGACGCGACGACCGCTCACTTCCTGAGTAATCGAATCGTGATCCCATTCTGGGGCATAACCCCTTAGTGAAAGTCGAAATCCATTCTGTCCGGCCAGTTTTCCATGGCATCCTCCTGTGTTGCAGCCGCTGCGTGTCAAGATTGGCAGAACGTCATGCTTAAATGATGGAGTCTGTTTCTCTGCGTAGGCGACTACTCCCACTGGCACAGTCGCCGAAAGACCATCCAGTTTGACAGTCAGAGATGCCACGCCATCGGATCGAGCTGTGACAATTCCTTGGGCGTTAACTGTTGCTGTCTCAGTTCGATCGATTTCAAACGTAACGCGACGAGTTACATCAGTCACATGGCCTTGGTCATCGACTAGCGAAACAACTACTCCATGAGTCAGATCACGGCCAGTTAGGTCAAGCTTTTCAGGCAGCACATTCAACTGCGCTGCATAGCTTGTCGTCGGCAGCAGCCAAAGCACATAGGCAATACGAATGGAAGTAAGTTGCCAAGTGGTGAAGGGAATGAAAAAAGCAGAATTGGCAACCACGTTTGGCTCCTGAGAATCTGTTCCTGGCAGGACACCAGGTGGCAATTGAATGGGTGGGAATCTTTATATAACCACGTCTAAAGACTAAACGCAACCCGATTGTGGATGATCCTGTTGTCAGACCGTGGATGGCAGAAGTGGCTGGGTATCAGGCTCAGCGTCAACTGGAATTGGTCGCGTAGATGTCGCAAAAAGCGAAACGGCGATTGTGGTGTAAGTTTTCGGACAGCGCGGGAAATACTGAGGTCAAAATCGGAATGAAGAGCAAAGGAGCGATTAATGTCCGATGGCAGAAGAATGAACCAAAGGCATGAGAGTGGCCTACGAGCTACCGCTCAGCTCATTTTTGGGCAACGTGGTCTTCTTGCTCGTGGAAACGGGCGGATATGCCTGGTTTTGTTCGCTGAAGCGGAATTGCTGATAGTGAATATTCATTCTGTGCCACCGAAATCGAGTTTTAGTGAAAGTTTATCTCAGGCTACAAACCAGGCTTGGGTCGGCATCTTCCTTACCTGAAACTGCTATACGCTTTGCCATAAGATTCTGTATCATCGAGTGTGGCGAGTTATTCAACTCCCGACTTTTCTTGTCGGACAATTCTCAAAAACATTGCATGCGAAAATTCCCGTGCCAGAATTGAAGCTTCCTAATCCAAAGTCTGCCCATGCCCCTGACGCTGTGGATCAGCAACTACGATGCGTTGAAGCGCCCCACGTAGCAGTGCTGGTTGATACGGCAAGCAATTACGGGCGGGGACTTCTTGAGGGCATCGCAGAGTATCTTGAAAGTCAGGGCCCTTGGTCGGTTTACCTGAATGCGCATGCAACTGGGACAATTGATCCCAAGTGGTTAAAAAACTGGACCGGTGACGGCATACTGGCCTTTGTTGAGAACCGTGCGACTGAAAACTGGCTGAAAAGAAAGAGAATTCCGGTCGTCGAACTGTACGGGCATCTTGAGAATTCCAGTTTGCCAACGGTCTGTGGTAGTGATGAAGATATTGGCATACTGGCTGCACAGCATCTCTTGGATTGTGGGTTGCAAAGTTTCGCATTTTCAGGTTACCTGGATGAGAATTGGTCGCGATTGCGGCAACGCGGCTTCGTCGCCCAGACAGAGAACGCGGGTTTCAAGTGTGCCACCTTCGATTACCCACGATCTGTCAATGCCTTGAGTGATTGGGAACACTGGCAGACCCAGTTGTCCAAGTGGCTTGAGGCCCGGCCCCGCGGAATGGGGATCATGGCGTGTTCCGACCGACATGCTCAACGAGTTTTGGATGCTTGCAAACGAGTTGGTTTGAATGTCCCCGATGATGTCGCCGTCATCGGTGTTGATAATGACGTTGCTTTCTGCCAATTGGCTAACCCTCAACTTTCCAGCGTGGCCGACAGCCCAAAACGAATCGGCTTCGAAGGGGCAGCGTTACTCGACCAGCTCATACAAGGAAAAGTATCCCTTGCTGAGGCTGGTCAGCGCAGGGTACCGCCACGGGGAGTTGTGGCCCGCCGCTCGACTGAAGTTCGCTCGGCCTCCGACCCGCTTATCGCCGATGTGCTGCGCTTCATCAGAGATCAGAATCGCTACGGTTCATCTGTAAAAGAGATCGTCGCGCACTTCGACATGCCTCGCAGCGTCTTGTTCAGACGTTTTCGCAAGGCGACAGGTCGAACGCCGCATGCAGAAATCGTGCGAGCAAGACTCGACCGGGCTAAACACTTACTTGTACACACATCTCGATCGATTCTGGAGATTTCGGAAGCCTGCGGGTTTGAACATCCCGAATACATGGGGGCCATGTTCAAAAAGCTGACCGGCCAAACACCTGGTGACTATCGCCGCGAACGTCAGTAACAGTCAACTGCAAGGTTTTAGTCAAGCGTTAAGGCGATTTTGCGGACTACCCAAAGCTCTTCTCACATTTTGGTAACGCCTCCTTTTCATGAGCAATAGGTCAACAACGAGTACGAGCTGCAGCAAACAGCGCTGCGCCGATCCATCCGGCATCCACACCAGTCTCAGCTGCTAAGACAGGTATCGAAGTGTGTTGCGGCGCCCACACCTGCTCACGTAGCGTAGACCGCAAGCATTCAGAATAAACTCCGGAGGACAAACCAAGCCCCCCACCAAGAATGACAACCGCCGGATCAAGAAGGCTGACGAGTTGAGCGACTGCTGCTCCGACCACACGTCCCCCGGTGATCAATACTTCGGCTGATAGCGGGCAACCTTGTGAGGCCTGAGCCAGTAAATCGGCGCTCGTACCGCGAAAGCTGCTATCGTGCAAACGATATCGTTCAACAAGTCCTGGTCCAGATGCAATATCTTCCAGCGAGTCTCCGAACTGGTTGAATGTGCTGCCGAACAAAGACAGCGTTTTTGTTGAAGCAAATGTGCCGGTCAGCCCTCTCTCGCCACGCCACGGTTCGCCACCAAAAACAACAGAGGCGCTGATCCCTGTTCCAATTGTCACATACAAGAACGAATTGTGGCCGACTCCAGCACCAACTTTCGCTTCGGCGAACGCAGCGGCCCTCACGTCCGGCTCAAGAATCACGGGAACTCCTAACGAGTTCTGAATCGCTTGCTTGAACCCGATACCAGCCAATGGCAACGTCGATGCGCTGACGATTTGCTGCTCGCGATCGACCAGTTCAGCAACGCACACACCAATCGCTTCGACATGATCGCTTGCGTGCTCTCGGCGACAGCAGAGTAACTGTTCGCAAATTGTGACTACCTGCTTGATCAGTTGATCTGGCGACGAACGCTGGGTTGCCTGTGGAACGATCGAACGAATCCTGGTCGGGCACCGCT
>JAIXVG010000504.1 GCA_027483145.1 Planctomyces sp. | reverse complement strand
CTGCGTGGTTATCACCAAAAACTGGGTGTCGAAGGTCTTCCGCTCGCAGAGGTAGCTGCTCTCCTCTCGGTCCTGCAGCCTGGCCTGTTTCAAAGCGAACCGGTTTACGCTTCGGTCGAGACCGACGGACAGTTAACGCGCGGCATGCTCGTCATCGATCGGCGTACCAGCGGCAGCCCACCGCCTAACATCGCGCTGATCCACAAGCTGGAACCGGCTCACATTATTGAAGCCTTTCGTTCGATGCTTTTCGCCCTTTAACACGCTGATGATTGCACCGCTGTCGAATGGACAAAGCGTGAGCGGATCGACTTCAGTCTTCTCAATGATCTTGAGAAAAAGCTTACCGCTGCCACATTACCAAGACGTCTTGTACTTCACCCGCTTCGCCGCGGCGCAGCTTCAATAGAACATCCCGTTCCCGCTGGGCCTGGTTGGCAAACTGCTTCAGCTCTTCAGTCGACTTCACTGGCTTCCGGCCGAACTCGACGATCACATCGTTCGGACGAACTTCAGTCGCCAGTGTACTGAATAAATCGACCTTCAGAACCCGAACCCCAACCTGTTCCGCCGCAGGCTCAACCACCAGTCCCATCGGCCGGACCGGCGTTGGCTTCCCCGATTCCTGATTCTGCTGGTTCGACTGCCGCAAGTCAGTTCGGTCGGCCAGCAGCACACTGATTGCCGTCTTCACTCCGTTTCGCCACACACTTAGCCGAATCTGTTTTCCGACCGGGGTTAAGCTGACCAAGTGAATCAGGTGATTCTCGTCCTGGATATCGACGTTATCGAATTGCAAAATGACGTCGTCCACCAGCAGTCCCGCTTTCGATGCAGGTGTGTTCTGGTATACGTCAGTCACCCGTGCCCCAGATACACGATCCAGCTTTAGCCGTTGTGCCGTCTTCATTTCAAAGGCCGGGTCAAGCTTCACCCCCAAATAGGCCCTCTGCACAAAACCATACTCCAGCAATTGATCAATCACTCGCTGAGCCAGGTTCGAAGGAATGCTGAACCCGATCCCTTCGTTCCCGCCGCTGCTTGAGGCAATCGCAGTGTTAATCCCAACCACTCTGCCCTGCAGATCAATCAGTGGCCCGCCACTGTTGCCTGGATTGATGGCCGCATCGGTTTGCAGGAAGTCCTGGTTCATCACATTCTGGGCATCATTTCCCAGCTTTAGCGATCGACGCCCTTTCGCGCTGATAATCCCGAATGTCACCGACTGGCTTAGCCCAAATGGGCTTCCTACCGCCAGCACCATGTGACCAATTTCGACATCGTTACTGTCTCCCCAGCGACCAGGAATCAAGCCGGCTGCAGTCAGCTTCAGCGCAGCCAGGTCTGTATCTTTATCACTCCAGATTTGTTCCGGATTAAGAACTCGACCATCGCTAAGCGACACCGCAATCTGACCCGGAGCAGCTCCATCGATGACGTGGCGGTTAGTCACAACAAAGTATCCAGCAGACTTGCTGCTGCTCATGATGATCCCAGAGCCAGTCTCTTCGACCGTCCCTTTGCCCGCTACTTCTCGGCGACTTTGAATATGGACAACGCTGGGGGTCGTTAACTTCGCGACTCGCGCGATGACTTTACTCCCCTGCTGCATGGCCGAGACTTCGCGGGCCAGGTCGTCATACTGCCGCTCGGCCGACGCCTGATCGAGCGCAGCAGTCGCGAACGTAACAAGCCCCTGCCCGAAGAAGACCGCACCACACACCAGACCACTGGCAAAGCAGCCCAGCAACATCCAACCAAATCTGGTCGAAGACCATTCGAAACGATGCCCGGTCATAGTGTTGTGCCAGCGACCAAAGGAGAAACCGCGACCGTAAGCCAGCAGTCAAGTACGCAGCAGCCGTCGCCAATCGAAGTGATCATGAGCGGCAACTCAGGCCTGACCCAAATTGGTTCATCTCAGTTGAGGAGAACTCGCTCGATCATCACTCACAGGGCGAAAGGGCTGACGGGCCAGAATGCTTCATCAAGGAAGTCGGCCATCCGTAGCCACAAGAAAAGCGTTTCGCGCTTTTTGACGATTGCACGGGCAGGTGTTCGCCGCAATTCGTCTTTCAGAATCATACATCGCAAACAATCGGCAGGCACTGAAAATCAGGCCCCGTTGCTAGAATTGCTCAATTCCTCACAATCGTCAGGGTTTGACAGCCAGCGCCTAGCGGCCACAAACGTCCCGAGCTTACAGGCCATACAGCATCGCACCCCGGCGGAACATACACAAAGAAACCACCGCCCCGAAAAGAATGAACGCCAACCTACTGCGCCTGCTCCCCAATTGTAAGCACTGTCGCCGCCTCGGTCGCCATTTCACCCGCATGGTAACTGCTACGCACAAAGGGACCGCTGGCCACCATCGAGAATCCCATCTCGCGCGTTATCACCCCTAACTCATCAAACTCTGCTGGTGGAACATATCGCTCGACTGGCAGGTGACTTTGCGTCGGCGCCAGGTATTGCCCCAACGTCAGCATGTCGCAGCCAACCGCTCGCAGATCCCGACAGACTTGCAACAGCTCGTCGCGGGTTTCCCCCAGTCCCAGCATCAGACCACTTTTGGTTTTCATGTCTGGTGCTTCTTGCTTTACCTGGGCCAGCAGATCAAGCGTTCGCTGATAATCGGCATTTCGACGCACCCGGTGATACAACCGCGGGACAGTCTCGGTGTTGTGATTAAACACATCGGGTCGCGATTCAATCACTCTCGATATCGCCACTTTATTCCCGCGAAAGTCAGGAGTAAGCACTTCAATCTGAACGCCTAAACGTTCACGAACGGCCAGCACACACTGGTAAAAGTGGTCTGCCCCCCCATCAGGCAAGTCGTCACGAGTCACCGAGGTGATCACTACGTACTTGAGTCCCAGCCTCGCCGCGGCTTCCGCCAGACGGGCCGGCTCATCGGCCTGTACCGTTTCTGTCTTACCCTTTGGCACAGAGCAAAAACCACAAGGGCGAGTGCAAACGTTCCCCAAAATCATGAACGTTGCGGTCTTGTTCGACCAGCATTCCGCTCGGTTCGGGCACTTCGCGCTCTCGCAAACTGTTTCCAGCCGCAGGTCACTGACCACGTCGGTTGTAAACTGCATGCCTGCCTGCGGCAGAGGCCGGCGCAACCAACTGGGCAATCGGGTCCGGCCTGTGTCAGTACCCTCGGCTGGGAGAACCGGGAGTTGCTTGGATAGCGACATGCTGCTTCCTGTAAGTACGAATCAGAGCAGGGTGCCCTGTACTAAGCGTATAATTCTCGAAGCCTAATTCCCGGGCCAGGTTCCGCACAAGGGATACCCGGACAGTTCCAATCGAAACGGGTCGTTGACAATGAGCCGCCAACGTAGAGGCTCGGCCAGTCTCCGTCTGCCAATCGACAAGTCTTAGCAGTTGGCGATCAACTGAAACATTCACAATTCCGCCGAACTGGCTCACTTCATTCGTGCCATCTAATCCAATAAATCCAAATTGCCCTGCCCGCCCCTTTACGCCAACCGCAAGCGAACGTCGTTCATCTTTTGTGCCGCTGCAAGTTGCCACTGGCCCAACTGTCTCGGTGGGCACCCTTAGCTCTTGCGCCACGGCCGAGATCGCGCCGGCAATCTGGCGAACCACTAACGTCCCTGCCAATCTCAGCCGATCGAGCGGAAGAGAAAGATACATGGAAAGCTGGCCGGGGGCATGAATCCAGGCCCCACCTCCCCGATTCAGCCAATGCAGTTCAATCTGGTTCTGATGAAATTCACTTTGTTCCCCGTTCAGTTGCTGCCTGCTTCCCGCTCGTCCCAGCGAAATAGTGGGAGGATGCTCGCATAGCAAAACAACGCCCCGCCGATCGCACCGCGCAGCAATCTGGGTCGCAATCTGCGTCTGCAACTCAACGGCCGAGCGAAAATCAACTGTGCCTAGCAAATGAGCGTGCAGCCCTTCCCCATTGCGGGCAGTGTAGCTCCAGTCGATGGGGGATGTTGAATTCACAATAGTCAGCCAGCTTCTACAACAGCCCGCCAAATGAGCGCCAAGCCATTACTAGAGGCAATCCTTCCTCGGACTTCCGCAGAGTTCCTAACAAGCGACACTGAATTTTAGCCGGGTGCGACCACCGCAACAATCGGCATTTCCTGTTTCGAAAACAGGTTCCGGCAAGTCAGCCGGGAATGATGGTCAAGCCGATCGTTCCAACATATACTGGCGGTTTGGCCATTTCGTTCACCCTCACGGTTCCCTCGAATGCGACATTCCGACACGGATGCGGCAGCTCTTTCCAAGGCCCAGTCCGAACTGATTTTGGTGCTTGATTTTGGATCCCAGACGGCCCAGCTCATCGCCCGCCGAATTCGAGAGCAAAACGTCTTTTGCCAGTTAGTTCGTCACGACCTGCCAATCGCCCGAATTCGAGAACTCGCTCCAAAAGGAATCGTGTTATCCGGCGGGCCCTCCAGCGTTTACGATGCTGGCTCGCCTCAAGTCGATCCCCAAATCTTTCAGCTAGGAATCCCCGTCCTGGGGATTTGCTACGGGATGCAGTTGCTCTGTCATGCCTTAGGAGGCAAGGTTCAGCCCGGCCGGTCCCGTGAATTTGGCCGCACACCCCTTACCAGCGATTCCAGCAACCCACTGTTTGCCGGCCTGCAAGCCGAAACCATCGTCTGGATGAGCCACGGCGATCAGGTCGAAAACCTGGCTACCAATTTTGACTCTATTGCCCGAACGTCGACTTGCCCGGTTGCCGCGGTCGCTCATAAACAATTGCCGTTCTACGGCCTGCAGTTCCACCCCGAAGTCACCCACACGCAGTGTGGGGGACAACTTTTGGCAAACTTTGTCAAGAAGATTTGTGGCTGCAGCGGCACCTGGCAGATCAGCTCTCTCATCGAACAGCAGGTCGCAGCCATTCGGGCTCGAGTCGGAACCGACCGCGTTATCTGCGGACTTTCAGGCGGGGTTGATTCCTCCGTTGTGGCCGCTTTGCTCTATAAGGCGATCGGCAAACAACTCTCATGTATCTTCGTTGATAACGGCCTGCTGCGCAAAGACGAGCTCAACAAAGTTCGCGATCGATTCCAAAACCACTTCCAGACCGATCTGCACGTGGTCGACGCCAAGTCCCGCTTTCTTGAAGAACTTAGCGGCGTGACCGATCCCCAGCAAAAGCGCAAGATCATCGG
>JAIXVG010000244.1 GCA_027483145.1 Planctomyces sp. | reverse complement strand
CTCAGTTGATCAATCCCCGCCTCGACCTGGTCGCTGCGTATCAACTCAATGGCTTTGGCGACAAGCTGATCAACCGCTCTAACGCCGATGGTCAAACGAGCGAAGGATTCAATAGTGCCTATGGAGCTCTGTTGCGGTCTCATCAGACCAGTTGGCAAGTTGGTTTCGAGCTGAACGTTCCGTTGTTCTTACGGAATGAACGTGCTCAGGCTCGTCAGCTTGAGTTTCGACTGACAAAAGCACAAAAGACCCTGGCAGTGCAGGAAGAAGAAATTGGCCATGAGATATCGCATACGCTGCAGTCGCTGGCACGTTGGAACAAAACGGGGGAAACGTATCTCAAACGCCGAGTGGCGTCATTGAGGCGTGTTCAGGCTGCTCAGGCTGATTACGACGCCGGGCGAATCAATGTTGACCAGGTGTTGCGGGCACAACAAAGTCTGGCTCAGGCCGATGTCTCATATTACCGCAGTTTGACCGAAGCACGCAAAAGTCGAATTGAGTTGCAGTACCGAATGGGGATCATTCTACCCGAACAGCAGATCTATGTGCCGACTTCTCAGCCGACGGCTTTGCCAGTCAACATTCAGTCGGCCCCTGTTCTGCCTGAGTCGTTGGAGAACTGGCCCGCGCTGCCAGAACCAGCGCCGCCGATGGATTCGAACGGCTAGTTTGCTTGCCGCCCGTGTAGTTGATGGCGAGCGACGCCCATGCTTCTCTCCCGGCTGAGAGCTAGCCGGGACGCAGCGATTGCTTTTTAGTTCGCGGGTGTCTCGATGCGGTTTGTCTAGGCTGGGTAAACCCGGGTGCGTTCAGAGAACCCCTGATTCACGAATTGCTGGCTGCAACTCTCTATCAGAAAAGAGGTTGCGTCATTCTGGTGTTTCAGCGGCGCACTGCGGCGTGATGTTGATGACGTAGATTGCCGACTTGGCAGAATCGTCAACCGCCGCCAGTAACCTGGTAGACACCATTCAATTTTTCATAAACGCTGCTTGTTCAGCCATTTGAGGCTGCGTAGTGTCCATAAATTCCGGGATAATCTTACTGCCGAGGACTAGGGGCATGGTGGGTCCAATAGTTCCCGTCAGCACCGCAGTCGCAGGCAACAAACAGATTTTTTGAGGCATTCTGCTCACAAGAGACAATCTCGCGGCATCGGCGGTGCTGAAGCATGTTGCATCACGTCTCTCCCATTTGGGATCATCGATCGCGATCGCAAAACTCGACAGGGCTGATTACGAATGAATGGTTGGAAGTCTATGTCTCAACTTGGCAGCTTGCACTCTACGCAAAGATCCACTGGCACTGCGGAGGGGCTTCGTCTGGCTGTGGCGATCGGAGTGTTTACTGCAGCCACCTTCGCTTCGAGTCTCAACGCGGCAGAACCAGGTGGATTGCCCTTGTTACCTGAAGGCTCTGCTGGCCGAGTCGTTTTGCGTGAATGCCGGGTCAAGGTAATTGATCAAGTCACTTTGTCATGCGATCGAACCGGAGTCCTCAAGTTCGTGGAAGTGCGAGAAGGTGATCCCGTTGCGGCCAAGCAAATTGTTGGACGGGTGAATGACGACGTGGCTCTCGCGCAATTGGCTGTCGCCGAACGAAAGTCAAAGAACAATGTCGAGATTCGTTACAGCGAGATCGCAGGTCAAATGGCTCAACTGGAATACGAGAAAGCGGTGGAAGCGAATCTCGGTGTTGCCAACACCGTCCCGCTCCTGGAAGTGAAGAAACTGAAGCTGGCAGCCGAGCGAGCGGTTCTGCAGTTAGAGCAGGCGGAGAACGAATTCGCGTTGGCCCAGCTTGAGTTTGCGAAGGCGAAGGCAGAAGCCGATGCCCATGCGATTTTGGCCCCGATCAGCGGGATTGTCACCAAGCTCCATAAGCAGTCGGGGGAAGCGATTCGCGCAGGGGACCCGGTTATTGAACTGACCAGTACCGATCGCGTGCGAGTTGAAGGTTATCTGCCACTCGAATACGCCTGGCGCGTTGAAATGGGAACCCCGGTCACGGTCCGAGTAAGCATTCCCGATGTCGAGTTGCCCGTCGAAAAGGGGGAATTCCCCGGACGCATTTCGTTTGTTGATGTGCAGATTCAACCGGTGACACGGCAAGCCAAGGTTTGGGCCGATGTTGTGAATACCGACAATTTGCTGCGTGCGGGTCTCATTGCTGAAATGGAACTGCCGATCTCGGCCAATGCGGTCGTCGCTCGCAAACCGGTTATTCCAGCAGAAGCAGACGACAGTAACGATTTGCCACAGCGAGACGATCGCTCGCCGCGAAAAAAGCCTCAAGTCAGATCTGGCCGCGAAGCTCAGTCCCGTTAATCAGGCACAGTTTGACCTGGCCAGATACGCTAAACGAAAACCGATGGGACAGAACACATCAACCGATCGCCCAATACCGCTGAAACGCAGGGCCGACCTGCGCATTGCGGAAATCCCTTGCCATGGCGTTGCCTACTACGTGATGAAGGATGCGGTCTCGCTGAAGTACGCCCGGTTGTCTTACGAGCAGTACCGGTTGTGGCAATTGCTGGATGGCGAGCTGTCGCTGGAACAACTGCGCGAGCGGTTAACCAAAGAGTTTCCCGCGTGGCGACCGACTCACCGCGAAACACTTTCGCAAATCTCCGAGCTTCATCAGCAAGGGCTTGTCTACAGCACGAGGCCGGGGCAAGCAGGTCAGTTACTCAATGAAGCCAGCAAGACCTGGTGGAAGGGGTTTCGCGGTCGCGTGATGAACCCCCTTTCGATTCGATTTTCGGGGCTTGATCCCGATCGCTGGCTGGAATGGCTATTGCCCCTGTTTGGCTGGTTGTTTACGGGTTGGGGCTTTCTGCTGGTTGCGTCGTTCGTGGTGACATCTTGGGTAGCGTTAGGGCTGAACTGGCAAATCTTCCGGCGAGACTTACCTGCATTTGACCAATTCTTTGGTTGGCCAAATTTGCTTTGGATGTGGGGCGTGTTGGCCGTTACGAAAGTGCTGCACGAATTCGGCCACGGATTGTCGTGCAAAAAGTTTGGGGGCGAGTGCCACCAGATGGGGGTGATGCTCCTGGTATTCAGTCCCTGTCTCTATTGCGATGTCAGTGATAGCTGGATGTTGAAAAGTAAATGGAAGCGCATGGCCATTGGTGCAGCGGGGATGTATATCGAATCGATCATTTCCGCGTTTGCGATCTTTGGCATTCTGCTGACCGCACCCGGGTTTACTCATTATTTGTGCCTGAATACGTTCTTCGTTACGGCCGTCACCACGATTGCCTTTAACGCCAATCCGCTGATGAGGCTCGACGGCTATTTCATTCTGAGCGATTGGCTGGAAGAACCAAACCTGCGCCCTCGGGCCGACAAGAAAAGGTCTGAATGGTTGCAGCATTTGTGCCTGGGCATCGAGCCGCCGCAAACCTTTGAATTGCAGGGGAAAGCTCGCAATTGGTTTGTGGCGTTCGCGATTGCTTCGTGGGCCTATGGGATTTTTGTTTATGCCAGCATCCTGTTGTTTTTATATGTGATGCTGAAGCCATATGACTTGCAAAGTATTGGGGTGGCGATTGCCGTTACCTCGCTGGCCATGTTGCTTTCGAAAAACTTGTGGAGCGTCTGGAAAACTATGTCGACCCCCCGCATGAAACCTTTAAGCCGCTGGCGATTGGCTGTTACCGAAACGGTCGTGGCAGGCCTCGTGGCGGCGCTGTTTTATGTTCCTATCCCCTGGTATCGACCGGCAGAAGCGCTGTT
>JAIXVG010000443.1 GCA_027483145.1 Planctomyces sp. | reverse complement strand
CCTTGAAGTGATGGACCGGGTCGCGATACAGAACCCTGATGTCCGGTTTCTCGTCGCCAGCTACAAGCCACACCAGATGGAGAAGTGCCGCGCCGCCTACGAGGCAAGCGGCATGAAGTTGCCAATTGATTTTTTCACCGGCAAGACCTCTGAAATCATCAATATCTCTGACTGTGGGCTAATGGTCTCAGGGTCGGTCAGCCTCGAGTTCGTTGCGGCTGGCACACCGGCCATTACATTCTACACCGTCAGCCCGGTGACCCGTTGGTTCGCCCATCGATTGATTACCGCCCCATTCATTGCTCTCCCGAACCTGATGGCCGGTCGGACAATCATGCCCGAGTATTTCGTCGCCAGCAGCGAACGGCACCTCGCGACTTGGCTAGCCCGTGACTTAAACGAATGGCTGGCTAATCCCCCGGCTCTCGAATCGGTGAAGGCCGAGTTCGATCAACTGCGCAAGTCGGTCTACGAAACAGGTGCGACAACCCGGGCCGCCTCGGCTATTCTCAAGCTATTGAACATGACTGATGAGCAGCGGTTGGCTGCGTAGCCAGTTCTTTCCTTTGCCTTTTTATCCTTCATCAAGATCGTCCGTATGCAACTGATTCCCGAATTGTTGCAGTCGCTGCCGCAAATCGGACGGCTCGAATGGATTGGCCTGAGCGCCGCGCGGCGGAGTGAAATCGCCTCGGTCCATACGGCCGAGTTACAGGAAGGTTACGGACTGGCTGGCGATCACCATTCCAAGAAGTCGGCCGGCGCAAAGCGACAAGTCACGTTGATTCAGGCAGAACACTTGGTCGCAGTGGGGCAGTTTTTGCACCGAGCCCCCATTGAGCCTGCCGAAGTCCGCCGCAATCTGGTGATCTCTGGAATCAATCTGCTGGCCCTTAAAGGCCAGCGATTCTCAATCGGCACAGCCGTCCTTGAAGGGACCGGTCCCTGCGAGCCCTGCAGCCGAATGGAAGAAAACCTCGGACCAGGGGGCTACAACGCCATGCGTGGCCACGGCGGCCTGACCGCAAAAGTAATTACCGGCGGCCCCATCCAAGTTGGTGACCAAGTCAAATTGCTGGAATCAGCGCTCGTTGCAGGTTAGCCGTTCCGGAAAGGCCAAGTCAGGTTCCCGCCTCGCTTCCTGGGTGGTCGCAATCGACAGCCGGGCAGCGCCGGTTGCCTGTTCACAGTTTACCACTTTGCCGCAACGAGCAGAGGTCGATTCAGTTGACTTCTGCTCCTGCATCCTGGTCTCTCGGCTTTCAGCCCCCCAAGTGGATTGCGGAGAATCAACTTGGGCCATCCGCGAGTGGTGGTGGAATTGACCAGCCGAGATGCGGCAGACAGGTCGTTTGCTCAGTCGCTTGGACGGAAACTCGCTTTGGGGACCTCGAACACGATGTACGAATCGACATTGTGTTGTGACACAACCAATTAACGCCGGTGCGATTTCTTGTTCGCGAGTTCTCGACTATCAGGAACTTCTTGGCCAAACCAGAGACTTACCTGAGACTGACGTAGCACGTTAACGCGCTTGCGGATCTACCACATGATGCAGTCGGATGGACTCGTCGATTCCACATCCCGAGCGAAAATCAATCCCCTCTGGCAAGTCCAGCTTTGTTGGATCGAGTTGGGTACCTAACCAGATATCAACGGTACAAGCAGGCTCTTTCCAGCCCCGCACTACTTCGTCGGCTGCGATGGGGAGATCAATTGGCTTTGAAGGATCTGCCCCTCGTTCGGGGAGAATCTGTTTGTTGTCGCCGGTCTGGGCAGCTTTTGCGCGCTGCGCCGTGAAGTCGCCGCTCATTGTGACCGACCAGTCAGCCGCTCCAACGGGCTGGGTTGACCACGGGGAACGGGCTTGTCCTCGACCAGGATGGATCACAACCACCAGATCGTCGCCGATTTCTTTGTGAAGTTCGCTCAGCATTTTACAAAGTTTCTCTGCTGAGCCTTCGTAAAATAAAACATCAGTCGAGTTCACCCAAAACCCATGAATGCGAAATGGCTGATTGAGTGCCTGATAAATGGCCTGTGTCCATTGCGCGGTGACGGGCAAGTCGCCACTACGGTGATCAGACCCCAAGCCAAACGCGATGGATTGGCAAGAGACCATCAGGGCCACTGAAACGAAGGATCGAGAAATGAGCTTTTGAACTGAGCGGATTCTGACTTGCATGGTTGAGGTCCTTTACGGCAGGGTGTCAGCGTAGCGAGCACTCCAGCGTGCTGCGACAAACCTTATGACTCGGTTTCATAATCCGCAGTTCCATGAAACAGACCAAAAATAGACGATTTGACTGAAATCGACTTGCTTGGTGAATTCGTTCAGGTTGGTTCGATTGCGTCGGCTTCGAGTTATCTGCAAGCCTTCTTTATCAGGCATGCTTAACGTTCCCCGTTTTACCGTCCACCAACAATCGCATAGCGCAACTTGGCAGAGGTAGAGCGGGGGTTGGCATGTTGTTCGGCTGGGGTGGCCCGTATCACTTCCGTCGAGATTGACGAGAAGAAACCCGCTTGCAGGCCTGCCTTAAAGGCCTGCTTCACACGCCGATCTTCGCCCGAATGAAACGTCAGAATGGCCACTCGCCCGCCGGGATTCATCATCATCGGCAGGCTGCGCAACAGCGCTTCTAGCGCCCCAAATTCGTCATTCACCGCAATGCGCAGCGCCTGAAAGACACGCCGCACGGTCATGTCGATGGTGGTCTCATCGCCAGTCGTTAAGCGTCTAGAGCCAACACCCGATTTGGTGAAGGCGTTCTTGATCGCGTTCACCAGTTGCTGCGTTGTTTCAATCGGTTGATGACCCTGCGCTTCAAGAATGGCCTTGGAGATTTGTTGCGGCTGCGGTTCGTCGGCGTTCTCTGCCAGTAAGTTGGCCAGTTGAGCTTCGTTCAGCCTCACGAGATGCTGGGCAGCCGTTAATCCCTTGGCAGAGTTCATCCGCATGTCGAGCGGCCCATCCGCCTTGAACGTAAAGCCCCGCGCCGGGTCATAAATTTGCATCGATGAAAGGCCCAGAT
>JAIXVG010000531.1 GCA_027483145.1 Planctomyces sp. | reverse complement strand
CTTGGCAGCAGCAATAATCGAACTCAATTCCCTGGCCGATGCGGTTTGGCCCGCCACCCAAAATCATGATGCGGCGTTTGTCGGTCCGTGGTCCGGGAGCTTCGCATTCCGATTCGTACGTCGAATAGTAATAGGGAGTATAGGCTTCGAACTCGGCCGCGCATGTATCAACCTGCTTGAACGTTGCCACGATCCCCAGCTTCTTCCGGTAGCGGCGGACATCCATCTCAGCCACGTCGCACCATCCGGCCAGTTGTTGGTCGGAGTACCCCTTGCGTTTGGCTTTTCGCAGCAGTTCGGCTGGGATGTCTTCCAGCCGGTGATACTGACGTAACACACCTTCAAACTCGACCAGTTCCTGCAAATGCCTGAGGAACCATGGGTCGATTTTGGTGAGGTCAAAAATGTGCTGCAGACTGAGTCCAGCTTTGAAGGCATAACGCAAATAAAAGACGCGGTGCTCGTTTGGAGTTGCCAGCTTCGATTCGATCTCTTCGATGGAAGGTTGCTGGGGAGTTCCCCACAAGTCTTTTTTGCCACCACCCAGTCCAAAGTGGCCGATTTCAAGGCCTCGCAACGCTTTTTGAAATGATTCTTTGAAAGTGCGCCCAATGGCCATCGTTTCGCCGACTGACTTCATAGAGACGGTTAGCTCTGGATCGGCTTCGGGGAACTTCTCGAACGTCCAGCGTGGGATCTTGGTGACAACGTAATCAATCGTTGGCTCGAAGCAGGCCAGCGTTTCGCGGGTAATGTCGTTGGGAATTTCATCCAGCCGAAAGCCAACCGCCAGCTTGGCAGCAATCTTGGCAATGGGGAAGCCCGTTGCTTTCGAAGCCAACGCACTCGACCGGCTGACACGTGGATTCATCTCCACAACGATCATCCTGCCCGTCTGCGGATTAATTGCGAACTGGACGTTCGATCCGCCGGTTTCAACACCAATCTCGCGCATGACGGCAATCGTTGCGTCGCGCATCCGTTGGTATTCTTTGTCAGTCAGCGTCTGGGCCGGTGCCACCGTGATGGAGTCGCCGGTATGGACACCCATTGGGTCGAAGTTCTCAATCGAGCAGATGATGACCACGTTGTCAGCGCGGTCACGCATCACTTCCATCTCGTACTCTTTCCAGCCGATGATCGATTCTTCCAGCAGAATCTCGTGGATCGGGGAGAGTTCAAGCCCCTTTTTGACCTTGTCTTCGAACTCTTCAATGTTGTACGCGACGCCGCCGCCCGTGCCACCCAGGGTAAAGCTGGCGCGGATGATCATTGGCAGGCCAATTTCTTCGAGGGCCTGCCGCGCATCGTCCATATTTCGAACGATGCGGCTTTGGCAGACATCCAAGCCAATCTTTTGCATGGCCTGTTTAAAGAGCTGGCGATCCTCTGCCTTGTTGATGACTTCTTCGTTGGCCCCGATTAGTTCGCAGTTGAGTTCCTTCAGAATTCCACGTTTGGAAAGCTCCATCGCCGTGTTGAGGCCGGTTTGGCCTCCCAGAGTTGGAAGCAACGCATCGGGCCGCTCCCTCTCGATGATCTGCCGGACGCATTCCCAAGTGATTGGCTCGATGTAGGTTCGATCGGCCGTGTTGGGGTCGGTCATAATTGTGGCTGGGTTGGAATTCACCAGAACCACTTCGTAGCCACACTCTCGCAGGGCTTTGCAGGCCTGAGTGCCGGAGTAATCGAATTCACAAGCCTGGCCGATGACAATCGGACCTGAACCAATAATCAGAATCTTTTTGATGTCGTCGCGACGGGGCACTGGGGGGACTTCCTATCGGGAGGCGGTTTCGGCGCAAAACTGCCCAAGCGTAACAAAGCGAGTTTTGGATTCAAGTTGCTCGGGCCAAGTGAGTGGCTGGTTGAATAAGTCTCGGTAAACAGGCAGATGGTGGCAAACCCCATTGGCAATGGTCGTTGCGAAGAAAATAGCGACGGAGCAAGCGTTTCCATGCCTCGCTGAGGAACCTTTGTTCCCCCCCAGCAAACTGCTTGTCGACTGGTTTTGCCGAAGATTTGGTCCAGCCGATTGACACAGCCCCTCTTTCCTTGCTTGAATGTCAAAGTCTGGAAATTGGGTAGTCGAGGTGTTTTCGCTCCATTGACTGTAAATCTCCCAGTTCGCCCCATCGAAGCTGGTCAAACCGGCCATCACGTTGTGTTCGCCGACGCCGGAATGATCAATCTGGCAATTTGAGTATCGTGACTGCGGCCGTAATTTGCTGCTGGACTAGAAAAATGACAGTAAACCGTTATCTGACGAAGCGTTCCGTTTTCGGTTTGGTCACCTCAGCCGCTGTGCTTGTGGCTGGAGTGGCGTTTCCTGTTGGAACGGCACAAGCGGGCGTGATCCCCTGGATGTACGACGCGATTTTTGGACCGGTCGGCAGCATGGGGATGGGTCGGGCCTATGCAGGCTACGGCGGCTACGGAATTGGTAGCTATTACTCGGGTTACTCGCCAATGATCAGTTCTGGCTTTGCCCCAACTTCGCCCTACAGCGGTAGCTTCGGCAACGCGGGAGCAGGTTGCAGCAGTTGCCAATCATCGTTGTATGCCCCGTCATTCTCAGGCTATTCGAGTGGTTACGGGATGACTGACGGTTACAGCAGTTTTGCTGCTCCAGTCATGGGAGACGGCTTCTGCAGTTCTGGCTGTGGAACTCCGGGTGCTCCCTGTTCGATTAATGCGGCCCCGCTGGGTCCGGTAACGCCTTCGCCAGACCCAGGACCATCGAAAACACGAACCCGTGAATACGACTCGCGTCCGTCAGAAACACGCGATATGCGTCCAGTTACTCCTCCACGGGCAAATGACAACTTCAGGGAGCCATTAGAGACAGACGGATTTCGATCGCGTTCAAACCCAAGTCGGGCACCCGCAACCTTTGACGATGAGACTCCGGGAACTAGCCGGCCTCCTGCAAGGACTCCTGGCAACAGAGAGCCAATGACACCCGGAGCTGGCAGTGGCGCCGGCCGGGGAACCGGAACTGGAACCGGTTTTCCAGACGATCCTGACTTTGGAGATTCGGCTCCTGTACGTAAGCCCGTCACACCAAGGAATCCAGTCGAGACAAATAAGCCGGTCATCGAAGACGGGAACGGGGAGCCACAGTCGAACACCACTTCACCTCGGATGCCTGCTCCAATGAACGAGGAAGATGTTCGAGAAGGTCGGCACGCGAAGTCAGCCGTCGCATTCGGGGAAGCAACTCCGCTGAACTTGGACAATCTGCGAACTGTTCGGACCGGTGTAATGGGAAGTTTTGATCGGCAGACCCTTTCCGCCAAGTTCGCAGCCCCGAAGTTAGTTCGCGTTCAGTCGAAGCCAGAGGTCTGGGCCGACGCACCGGTTCCAACGAAGCTGGCTCGGCAATAGGGTTCGATTCTTCACAGCTGGCCTTACGCGGCGGGCAAAAGCTTGCGAATGATTGACTCGGCTTCCAGTTTTTCAATGAGCCATTGATCGCGGGCGGCTTGCCACTTTTGCTCTTGAGCAACCAGGAACTTGCGAGATTCTTCGACTTCGCGCTCTTTGTTCGAGAGTGCTTCATCGCGAGCGTGAATCCAACTGGTCAGGGTTTGCCGCTCTTGCTGGAAGTCTTTTTGTTGCAGCTCGAAGCGACGAATTGCCTCGGCTAACTCAGCACGCTGCTGCTCGACCCCTTGTTTCAGAGTGTGGTAATGGGCTTCCACGGCTTGCCGAGCTGCCGTAATTGCTGCTTCGGTCGACTCCGATCCAACGGTCTCGGCAATTCGTGCCCATGCCTCTTCCACGGCCAGCCGGGCTTCAAGCGTTAGGCGATGCGTTTGTTCCAACTCTGCTCGCAGCGCATCCAGGCGCAGTCGCCGTGTTTCTAACTGGTTGCCGTGCTGCGTCAGTAAGTCACGCTGGCGGGCAAGTTCTGCTTGCTGCGTCAGTCGTTCCGACTCCCAGTGGGCTGCGTCCTGTTCAAAGCGAGTTCGGTCGCCAATAAGCGTGTCCAATAGCTCGCTTCGAGACGTTGCAATAGCTTGCTGCTCGCGATCGAGTGATTGCTCACGCAGCTCGAGTGCCGTACGGACCTGAGCCAACTGCTTCATTTGGAGTTCAACAACTTCCGACTGAGCCATGATGCGGGTCTGCTCGCGCTGACGCTCAACTTTGGCTTGCTGTTGTTGCTCCTCGAACTCGGCTCGCAGCTTTTCCAAATGCTGTTGCTGAAATCGAAGGCGAGTTTCCCATTGAGTCCGCTCTCGCTG
>JAIXVG010000586.1 GCA_027483145.1 Planctomyces sp. | reverse complement strand
TGCCGCGGTAGAGTGACTCTTTCTCCGGTGTTTTACGTCGAATCTCGACAGCGCCGGGTTCGGCAAGTCCTTTGTCCCAGACGTGAGTTCATGTGAGCGGCTAATTGGCGAGCAGGGAAGAACCCGACGATTGGCATCATCGGCACGGCGCGGAAGAAACTCTCTGCATGAGGTACTGGCCTGCGTTATTCACGCAGGATTTGAAAATTGGAGCAACTGGTTGTGGTCATTTGAGTTGGGTCCAATGATAAAAAACAGACCGTTTTGGGAAAATGACCGAAGAAACCGCATGCTAGCGCGTGTCGGCTGATAAAAGCTTCGCAATATCAATAATCCGGGTTGGTGCGACGTAACGCCTTGTTGTGAAAGGGTTTAGCGTGGCTGCGGATTGTTTTGGTGACGATTCCCGTTCCCTTTTTCTGGAACCTCAGCGAAAATCATCGACAAACCCATGATCCAACCGCACATAGTTGACGTATCAACTAATGACGCGTGTAACAATCTGTTTTCAAGGAGCACTCAACATGCAAACTCTTTTGCGGTCGACCGAACGGGGCCATCTCAATCATGGCTGGCTCGATACCTATCACACCTTCAGCTTCGGTCAGTATTTCAATCCCAAACGTCGCGGCTTTCGTTCGCTACGGGTGATCAACGAAGACTTCGTCGCGCCCGAGACCGGCTTTGGCGAACATGGACACCAGGAGATGGAAATCCTGACATTTATCGTCTCTGGTGAGCTGACTCACCGGGACAGCCTGGGCCACAAACAGGCCATTCGGCCAGGCCTTATTCAACATATGAGTGCCGGCACCGGTATCCGCCATGCAGAGTTCAACGACTCCAAGGACCAGCCGGTCCATCTCTATCAGATCTGGATTGAACCTGCAGTTCGCGGCGTTGCTCCCAGCTACTCAGAAGCAGCCTTTCCGTTGGAGGATGGCCTTGTTCTGTTGGCTGGACCTGCCGATGCTAATGCCCCGATTACCATCCAGCAGGAGGCCCGCGTCTATCGAGGCCACTTCAAAGAGGAAGGGACTGCTCGAATTCCTGTTGCGACAGGCCATGGATTGTGGATTCAAGTTGTGGCCGGAACCGTCGACTCGCCGGTTGGAACGCTGACCGCAGGCGATGGGCTTCAAGTGGAGGACGAAACAGAGCTGTTGTTGTCGACTTCATCAGGGGCCGAGTTCCTGGTGTTTGATTTGAAATAGACCGCATGGCGGTTATGTGTCGCGTCATGGCATGGGTTTGACCACTGAATCCAGGTCCGCGGGAGACAAGTCTTATCTGAACTCGCTCTTGCGAATGTCAGAGATCGTCGCAGCGCAAGAACTGGTCTTGCGCTGCGTGTGAAACTTCAATTGAATGAGAAAGGTTTTGTCATGTTGGCTTACGTGAATGCAACCGTCAATGTTTTCGCCCGGTTACTGCTGGTCCTCATCTTTCTGATGAGTACCGTTGGGAACAAAATCCCCAACTACTCTCAGGTCGCCAAGTACATGGGGTCTGAAGGGGTTCCCGCTCCAGAGATCCTGCTGGCCGGGGCAATTGTCTTCCTGATTGCAGGCGGGGTGACGATTCTGGTTGGTTTTCAGGCCCGGATTGGTGCCGCTCTTTTACTGATCTTCTTGATTCTGGCGACTTACTACTTCCATGACTTCTGGAATGTCAAAGACCCTGCGTTGGTTCAAGGGGAGATCATTTCGTTCATGAAGAACTTGTCGCTGTGTGGAGCCATGCTATTTGTCATGGTCAATGGTTCTGGGCCTGGCAGCCTTGATCAGGTCTTGAAGTCGAAACCCGCTAACTAGTAGATCATCTTAGAAGATTGATCCTGTCGCTGAGCGAGATTTCAAGGAAGAACCCGACGACTCGCATCGTCAGCTCGGCTGGCATTTGAAAACAGGATCTTGGTCGGCCGAAGAAACCGAACGCTAGCGCGTTTCGGCTGATCAGGAGAAGCCAAGTGAGTTTTCTGTGCTAGGCCTCGTTGTTTTCTGGTTTTCCTTCGGTGTATCGCCAGTTGTGAATGGGCTTCAGAACTTCCAGGACCTCAGCCAGCAATGGCTGATCGATTGGCTCCGCTGCCCATTTAGCCCACTCCCGCACACGAGTCGGATTGGCAGAGCCCGTGACGCAGCTCGACATATCGGGATTGGTCAGCGAGTACTGTAGTGCCAGCTTGGCGAGGTCGGTTCCACGATCGATACAGACCTTTGCTGCTGCCTGGGCAACAGCTCGCACTTCGGGTGGAGCTTTATGCCAAGGGGGGAGCGGATCGTTCGTTAACAGCCGAGCTGAAAACGGAGCGGCGTTCAGAATGCCGACCTGCTTGCTTTTGAGGAACGGGACGAGGTCAGCGAATTGGGTGTTCTGCAGTGTGAAGTGATTGTACGACATCACGACATCCAGCGGGGCCTGGTTCAAAATGGTGGTGAAGATCTTCATCGGGTAGCCCGAAATCCCAACGTACCGCACCTTCCCCTTGGCCTGTTCTTTCCGTAGAGCAGGAAGCGTTTCATCAATAATCTGCCTGAGGTCCACAAACTCGATGTCGTGGCACAGGACGATATCGAGGTGATCGGTGCCTAACCTGTGCAGGCTGACATCAATGCTTTCAGCCACACGCTTGGCGGAAAAATCGAAGTGGTTCTTATCGTACCGGCCCAGCTTGGTCTGGAGGACGTAACTGTCACGAGGAACATCACGCAGGATGATCCCCAGCAGCACCTCGGACATTCCCCGGCCGTAGAATGGAGCCGTATCGATGAAGTTCATGCCAACGTCAAGCGCTGCCCGAACCGACTCCATTGCCTGGTTGAGGTCGACCGAACGAAACTCTTGTCCGATTGATGAGGCGCCGTAACCGACAACTGGTACGGTTAAGTCTGTGTGGGCGATTGGTCTGTGTTCCATGAGTATCCTGCGATTTAATCGAGATTCTGCTGCGAGTTAACGCCAGTGTTCACAGCCTATGTGATGGGTCTGCGATGCAGATCATATCTGAAATCACCTGATCCCTCACACCGGCATCACCTATTTTTAGACTGGGTTTTCAGGCCTGCCTCACGCCAACCGTGAGAAGCAAGTTGGCCCAGAGAGCTTGATCGGCTGTCTGAATCGTCAACACATGATCGCGTGAGGCCACCGCCTCGTAAAAGTCCCACTTGCTGATTGGCTGCATCTGTAGCGGCGACCCGGCTGCGGCAATCGTTTGGCGATATTCATTCCAGACAGGTGGATCGCCAACGCCAGCGTAGGGGTCATCGGCAGGGATACCCATGGTGTTGATCGCTTCGAACGGCTTGGCCGCGAGCAGAACTTGCAACACTTGATTTACAGTGACCAGTCCAGGGGCCAGATTCAAACTCACTACCACGGCGTTTGGGCCTTTGGCTGTTGAAGAGGGATAGTTTCCGTCAGCAATCAGCACCTTGGCATGGTGGCCTGCTTTACCCAGCGCTGCCAGAATCTCGGGATGAAGAAGTGGACCGAACAGCATGGGGCAATAGCTCCAGAAACGAGGGTATTGGCAAAGAGGTGGTGTGACAGCCAGAATGCATTAACAGGCCGACGCCCGCGTATGCTATCGCGCCACCACCCTCAAGCGAAACTCTACCGCAATGGCGATGCTTGCACGCCTTTAGTGGCCGCGAAGTTCATCCAGGTGGCGGCTGAAGTGCTCTTCGAGGATCGCGTTGTACGCGAACGTGTACCGGGCGAGCGTTTCCCGGAATGCAGGTCCCCAACCGACATGATTCAGGACCGAGCCAAAGGTGCAGTGCAGAATCTGTCGTCCTGGTTGGGTAAAGCCCTTTCCACGCGGCGTTTCATGCCAGTAGCCCAGATAGTGCCGTGTGACTTCCTCTGGATTAGGCAGATCATCAACGTCTGGCACCTGGTTTAACTGGGCCGATACGTGATAGGTTGCCTTGTCGGTCTCGTAACGAGACCTCGCAAAGCGGACAATTTCCGCAAAGAGGTCTGGTTCGTTATTGGCCAGGACTCGAAGTGCCTCCAGATAGCTGGTTCCAGCAGTCTTTACGTGGAAGCAGCCCTGGGTCGCATCGGCAAACATTCGGTACATCGAGAGCTTATCAGACCCCGAATGGAGGCTGAGCTTGTAAGGGCCCAGCTTCTTGGCGATAGCCGCGTGGTCATAAAGTGAGGTTTTAAGGGCCGATAAGTCCCCTTTAAAATCAATCCCCTTTTCAAAGTCCCCGACGAACCGCGGCGCGAGGCTGATCAGCTTCACCCCAGCTTGCAGGCATTGATCGGCGATAATGTAGTGTTCAGCGAGGGTTGTTGGCTGATCTGTTTCATCAACGCTCAGCTCGATTTCGAAATCATCCCTGTTGTTTCGAGTTGCCGCGACATGCAGGCCCAGTCGAATGGCAAGAGTAATTGCCTTGCCGTACTTGACTGCAGCCCGCTTGCAAACGTGCTCGTCGAAAACAATCTCGGTTCCGGTGCTTAGCTTCACTCTCCGGCCGAGATAGCTTGATACCCAGGTAATCTCGTGTTGAATCGCCTGCCACTTGGCTTCAAGTTGCAACGGCGTATAGCCATCTGCTTTCTGGTCGACGTTAGCAGATGGGTCGAGCGTGAAGAACGTAAAACCCGCAGCTGAGGTCAGTTCAATATCGGCTTCCGACTTGAGATGATCGGCATCTGCTCCGCACAGGCCGGTCCAACCTGCGGCTTCAGCCCCCAGGGTGGCATCCCGGATTACCTCTGCGGGCTTTCGCCCGGTACGGGCCATCTCTCGAATCGACTGCTGGGCAAAAATGGGAGCAATACCTGCTCCCGATTTCTTCATGGCCGCAACATGCCCAGGGGTCGCCCATCCCGTTCGATCTCCAAAACCAAAGCTGGGAGTCAGACCGAGTACTTGGTAAGTGATGCTCATGGCAGTTCTGATTCTTTAAAGCAGTTGCCCGACTGGTCTGCTCGATTAAGCATCGGATTTGATTGTTGCCCGTTGACTTAACCGCGACTCACCAGCAGCAAACGAGATAGGTATTTATACTAGTATCGACATCGCTTTGGCCGAATTTGGTGAAATACCCGGTGAAATTCGGAATCACGAAGTGAAAAGATTGAGATAAGCTAAATGGCTTACCAATAACGAGATGTGGATGCGATTGGTCAGGTAAGCTTAGCCACGAACGCCGCCGATCATTCTCAAATTCGAGAGTAAATGATTTTCGGGAGCTTACCTTGTCTGATGGAACATGTCGATCGTTTGCCGTGCTGCCGCTAGCGGATTTGGCCAAGACAACGCCTCTGCAGAAAGAAAGCCTTCGTAACCAATCTCATGCAGCGTTGTGATGATCGGTGAGAAACTCAAATGACCGAATCCAGCCGCGCGGCGATTCGAGTCGACGAAGTGGACATGCCCGACCTGCGATCCTGCATTTCGGAGCGACTCGGCCAGGTTGACCTCTTCGATGTTCATATGAAACAAATCAGCCAAGAGGCAAACCGCCGGCTGGCGAACTTCGTCTAAAAGCTGACAGCCATTAGCAAGCGTATTGCACAGGTTCGTTTCGTACCGATTGAGCGGTTCATAGATAAGTCGTTGCTGTTGCCGAGCAGCATATTCCCCCAGTTCTGCCAGCGCTTCGGCCAACCGCTTCAGGCAGTCTCCGCGACCTTCAGCGGTGGCAGCCCTTCCTTGCATCGAGCCAATGATTGTAGGGGCATTGAACTGAGCACCAAAGTCGATCATTGAACGGACGAATTGAATCGCTTTCGTTCGCACAGCCGGGTCTTCGTCGGTTAGCGTCAGGCGGTGACGGACCCAGCCTGCTCCCGTTCCAACAGCCGCTAGTGACAGGTTTGACTGCGCGAGGCACTCGGAAATCTCAATTGAGCTGATCGCCTCCGGTCCCGGTGCGAAGAGCTCAACAGCATCGAAACCGAGCTCACCAGCCGATTGGCATGCGGCTCGAAAGTCATCCCAGAAAACAAACGGACCGCCTTTGGCTTCCGGGACCAGGCTGACAGTCACGCACGATTTCATTTTGAACCTATCCGAAAACCGGGTTGTGCATGTTCGAACTCGCTTTAGTTGCCCAACAACGCCGGACGCATCAAAGGGTATTCGGTTACCCTATATTTCGGCCTTCGACCTTGGAGCAGCACGAATGCAGACGTTCAGCCGGCGTTAATTTTGCTGGCTGACATCAATGATTGCCTTAATGGCACCCGTCGAGGCCAGTGTAAAGTCGGGAAACCGCTCGATGATTGTGTCAAAGGGAACCCGGTGTGTGATCCAGGGCTTTGTATCGATCTTTCCTGCTTCAATCAGGCTGATAATCCGAGGGAAATCAGCAGGGAGGGCGTTCCTTGATGCCTTGAGTGTCAGTTCTTTGCGGTGCATCAGGGGGTGACCAAACGCAACGGTGTCACTGGTGATCCCGACGTAAACCACTTGGCCGGTGTGGGCCGCGTACTCGAGCGACTTGGCCATCGAACCGGCGTTTCCTGTGGCATCGATGACCATGTGAGCCAGGTTCCCCCCGGTGATTTCTTTAAGTGCGGCCAGTTCTGAGCCATCGCCTGTAAACTTGATGGTAGCCCCTGCTCCCATGAATTGCTTCGTGAAGGCGAGTCGCTGTTCGTTGATGTCCATCACGATGAGCCGGGCACCACTGAGCCGGACGAACTCCATTGCCGACAGGCCGATTGGCCCTGCCCCAATGACCAGCACGTCGTCACCCGGTTTTGGCGAGCAGCGATCAACGGCATGGCAGCCAATTGCCAGGGTTTCGACGAGAGCGAGTTGTTCGTAGGCCAGGCTGTTGCCTGGATGGAGCTTGCGGCCGGGTAGCTGAAACAACGGGCGCAGCCCTCCGTCGATATGGACTCCCAGAACCTTAAGTTCTTCGCAGCAATTGCCTCGTCCGCGCTGGCTGGCGTGGCTGGCCGGGTTGTTGATGTACGGCTCAACCGAGCAGCGATCCCCAACCTTCACATGATTGATCTCGCTGCCAACCGCCACCACTTCGACGCCCAGCTCGTGACCGGGAATCCGCGGATACGAATAGAAGGGCATTTTTCCCAGATAGCCACCCAAGTCGGTCCCACAAATCCCGACGCGGTGGACACGAACAATAACATCATCCGGACCCGGCGAAGACGGCTCGGCGATATCGATCCAGCGAAACTGTTTTGGCTCAACAAGTTGCAGGGCACGCATGGAAGGTTGAATACCACAAGAAGTAGAACTGGAAATTTGTAAGGAGGGCAGGCCCTCTTAAGACTTTCCAAAAGATACTAATGATTTGCTAGGAATTGCCAGAGATGCTGCTTGGAATTGGGGTGAAGTTGATACAATCCGCTGTCGCTCGTGGCAGACGATTGGGAGACCGTCGGCTAAACCTGCCAGTTGGCCGGAAAGAACCAAAAACTTCTCAAAGCGGCCGGTATCTTCGAAACTTCCCCCGCTTTTTTTTGGAGGGACTTGTATGGAACCACTTCCCAACTC
>JAIXVG010000479.1 GCA_027483145.1 Planctomyces sp. | reverse complement strand
GCCGGTCTCCCCGGGTGATCATCGATAGCGGGGACGAACTGGACTCTCCTTCGCTATAAACAGCACTCCACGTGACACCGTCAAATAAATCGAACACTTCATGCCGCAAGTGCAGCGGGGTTCGTCCCTTCACGTAAAACAGTGCCGATGATGTCAGATCAGTCATTGTCGACTTACTCTTCGATCGGCTCTTTCGCGCGGTCGAGAATTCTTTCCCCGCCTTCTGCGACTTCGCCATCGCCTGTTCCATCGCTGTCGCCATGTCAGGCGGGAGCGCAAAGGCCCGGTCCTGATTGCTGATCTTCACCGGTTCGTCGTAGGAATCATTGAACAGGTCATACAGGCTAGGGTCCTCACTCGCCCGGAAGGGAGCATCTTCGATCGGGCCAAAGCTTTGGATGTCTTCCTGACCTGCGACGAGGGCATCCCCGTTACCGACCCCGCTTCGGGCCGTCGGATCGGCCCAGCTATCCCCACCTGAACTGGGGACCCAGCCAGATAATGACCAGATTCGGTCCGACCCGACCCAGCCAATTCCCGCCAGTGGCACTAGCAACAGGGCTAGTCCCACCATCACCGATTTCCAGGGCGATCGCCGTTCCTTCCCGCGATGTTGTGCGGTTCGGGTAATCGTCGACCAATGCCGGAACGCCAGCCACGCCCCGCCCACAATCAAAAACGCCGCCGATGCAACATAGGTGATCGGGTGTGTGGTGATCGATGCCGCGAATAGCGACACAAATAAATTGCAGATCATCGCCAGCGGCTGAAACACAACGCACGAACTGGCAACCGACAACCCCAGTCCTACTAACAGCACCGCTGAAATCAGTACCACTTCGAGCGGATTGATCGGGGACCCCGCCAATCGCAATCCCGCTTCAAGGCAAAAGGGTGCAAGAAACAACAGCAGGATGACGGGTGTCACCGCAGGAACAGTTTCAATCCGTTGAAATCGCCCCGCACACCAGCGGGCCGCCAATAGGGTTAGCACCACCGTCAACAAAAAGGCGACCGGGAAGATCCAGGGGGACCGGTCGTCAAGCACTGCCCCATAATGGGCGGCAGTCGCTGCGAGCGCAGCTCCGATCACCAGTCGACGCAAAATTGGTAAGGACTGCAGTTCAGGCGACACGACACGCCCTCTCCCATTGTCTGGGTAACTGGGCCAATACGTCTTCTTTGGGGTCTAGTTCCAGCCAAGGCTTGCAGGCGCAATGGACATGGTCATGACAGCTCGCAGGGATCGGTGTCGACTCAGACCCCACCACAATCAAGTGATGGTTACTCGACCAGTGCTCACCATGCATCAGGTTAGAAAAGCCCCGCTGCGTTGTCAGCAAATACTCACTCATTGCTCGGTGGCGATGACCCGGGCTGCAGCACAAACCATGTTGTGCGCACACATGGATTCCTTTCGCGGGAACCTTCGCTAGCTGATCCAGACATCGTCGCAAGTCACTTGCAGAAGAATTGACCATAATTGTTTCGTGGCCAATCACGCATTCGATTGTGGCATGCTGAGCATGCATCGATTCGATAATGCTCGCTGCCGTTCGCAACAGTCGCTCGATCGACGCTTCCCGGCCTTCACCGCCGTGATGTTTGGGATCAAGGTCCAACACCAACCGCAGCGCACACGAAATGGGCTGCTGCCGCTCAACAACTATCAACCGTCCCTGCCGAGCCGACTGAGCCCAATGGACACGTCGCAGCGAATCTCCCTGTCGGAACCACCGCGTCCCCAGCACATCCCCCACATCACCTGCCCGCTTGTCCGATGTCCGGTCTTCGCGTGAAGCGATCTCAACCGCATCTGGCAGCGTCTTAAGGGCAGTCTTCCCCGGCCAGACGACCAGCGTATTCCAGTCACTCAGCGTCTTGCGGGCCGAGTACAGCCCAAACGGAAAGCTCGTTTCAATTGAAGGTGTCTCTAACGGATAAACCCCTCGGACGGTTGGCTTGAACACCGCGTTGATCGCCTCGGTGGCCCACCCTCGGACTCCCGTCACCGTCAGTCCGTGCTCAAACGATCCATCCCAACCTGTACCTCGTTCAATCGATACGAGTTGAAACCCGCGCGAAAGCTTTAAGCCCCACACCGGCCAAGGCCAGGCGTTGGTCACCTCGACTTCAACTTCGATCGGCTTCCCTTCGTGGCTGCGCGTCTGGCGAAATCGCAATTTGGCCGTCAGCCCTCGCACTGCTAGCCACGGCCAGGCAATCCCCATGACCAAGAGCACCGCCAGCGAGACCCCCATCAGCAGGACTGCGGGGCTGACATAGATGCCGCAAAAAATGGCCGTAATGGCCGCGATCACCAGCAACCAGAAAGGATGCTTCAGCCAGTAAACCCACTTGTTGGCCCAGGGGCAGTAGTCGTAATCGAGCGCCCCATGAATCCGCCCGGCCAGACTCGTTGGCGACTTGGAAGGGGACGACGCCGACGGCTGAGTGGGTATTGCAATCGACATGACAGAACCCGCACCAAATCGTGTTCAACCGGTCTCTTTTTCAAGCAAATCTCGTTCTGCATATCTTATGCAAAAGAAGTTCGGTGGCAACTCTGTTTCTGTCAAATTTGTAAGAAGAAGCCGCAAGTGATTGTTTAGTATCAGGTTGCAACCGCAGACAGCCCATCAACTTCTTCCCCGATCCTCCCCGGCTGGCAGCGTCTACTGGTCATCAACAATTCTCGCGCAACCCCTCCAGATAGGGTGAGAGGGCTGTACGCGTCCTAGCCTCCTGGCACGTCCAGACCTAGCCAACTGAGGACCTCTTTACCCACGTTAACAGCCAGCGGAAGGCCAAACCTAATGAAGACAAAATTCACCAAGCCGCCATTTCCTGTTCAGTCCATTTCTCCAGCCAGAAATCCAGTCCAGCAACACCGACCAGCAAGTGTAAACACAGTAGAAACACCATCGCCCCGGTACCTTTATCAACCCATTGCCAATGGACCTGATGTCGGGAGGACATGGTGAATACGAACTTTTCCTCAGAAAACTCTTTCCCACTTTCGCCAACCTGCCTGGTTGTTTAGTCTCATAGCTTCCAAGTGAGATAGTTTTCATTGAGATTGGCTCAAACAAAGACACAGAATTAGCCACGCGCTCTGCTGGCTCCTCTTTTCGACGAAAGCGGGCCCCGACGATGTTTCAGCGATTAATCAGCAAGCTTCTCCTTTCCTCCAAGCCTCCACGCCGCGGCTACCAACGCCCTGATGGTGCTACTCGTGGCGCGATCTTTCAGAAGCTCGAACTTCTCGAAGAGAGATCACTCCCCACCAGCATTGTCGCCGTAACCACTGCCGACGGTTTCTTGGCCCTCGCTAACGGAACTGGCGACGACAATCTGACTCCTGACCGAGTGAACGTGACATTCGCCGGGCAGCAAGTCACCGTTACCAGCCGCGATGGAACCCAGTTGCGGGTTAATGGCGGGACAACCAACCAGACCACCTTTACGTTTACCACCACCCGCCCATTGGCCATTTCGGTCAACCTCGATGGCGGAGCACAAGACATTCAAGTGACCGGTGTCGCTGGGACCGCACTGGCTGACGTCAACGTTGATCTCTCCGGTGCCACCTCGGAAAGCCTCTTTCGGTT
>JAIXVG010000184.1 GCA_027483145.1 Planctomyces sp. | reverse complement strand
GCTCCAGACCATCGACCATAATTCGCACCTCTTAACCCGCATGGTGAAGTTCTTTAATGAGAATGATTTTGTCCGCGAGTATGGCGATCTGGGCGAAGACGAACTGACGGCCCAAGTCGGGACTATTCCCCAAGCCCTTTTAAGAATGAACGGCCGATTCTCGCAGGACTTAGGGCGAGCTGGCCCGTTCACCGCAGCTGGCCGAGTCCAGTCGCTACTGCATGAGCCAGCCGATATTGTCGATGCAACGATGCTCGTTTGCCTCACACGTCGTCCATCAACCGAAGAACGGGAAGAGTTGAGCAGCATGTTTGCGGCCGAAAGCAACGACCGTGTTTCAGCAACCGAAGACCTGTTCTGGATGTTGTTCAACTCACCCGAGTTTGCATGGAACCATTGATTAGGGCTGAGGGTTCGGTGTTGAGGGTTTAGGGGGCAGAGGAGAATAGAAATGAACAATCGAATTCAACCGTCATTGGCAGACTCGGGCACCCCCATTGCGGGGTTCCCCCCCAACTCTCAACCGTCAACTTTCAACGATTTAAGCCGTCGCCAGATATTGCAAACAATGGCTGCGTGCGGGCTTTGGTTCAGCCTCCCCGGCTTAACCGCTAAGGCTGCAGAAGACCGGGGGCCAAAACGGGCCAAGTCGCTAATTACCGTCTGGCTGGCAGGTGGCCCCAGCCAGTTAGAGACTTGGGATCCTCACCCTGGAACGACGATCGGCGGGCCAACCAAGGCGATCGAGACCTCGATCGCCGGAGCCAGCATTTGCAGCGATTACCCCCGAATCGCCGAACAACTGAAGCACTTTTCGGTGATTCGGTCGATGGTCTCCAAAGAAGGGGACCACGAGCGAGGAAGCTACTTTCTGAAGACGGGCTATCGCCCCGAGCCAACCGTTGTGCATCCCTCGATCGCTGCGATTCTGGCGAAACAACTGGCGGACCCAACGATTGAAATTCCGCAAAACATCGCGCTCGGCGACGTTCAGTTTCGAGGCCGGGGTGGATACCTGGGGAACCAATACGACGCGTTCCAGGTCTTCGAGCCGGGTGCCAACCTGCATAATCTCAAAAGCTACCTGAGCGACGATCGCCAGCAGCGGCGGCTCGCGGGCTTGGAAATGGTTTCGAAAACATTTGCACGAGGCCGCAAGGCTGCAGTCGAGGCCACACTGCATCAACACACGCTGGAAGCGGCCTTGAGAATGATGCGTTCCGAACAACTAAAGGCGTTCGACCTGACCGATGAGCCGCAAGCGGTGAAGGACAGCTATGGAGACAACTCCTTCGGTCGCGGGTGCCTTGTCGCACGGCGATTAGTCGAGCAGGGGGTCCGGTCGATCGAAGTGACCCTGACCGGGTTCGACTCACACGCCGAAAACTTCACGTTCCATCGTCGGGCTGCTGCATGGCTCGATCCCGGTTTGGCCGCCCTGACCAAAGAGCTGGTCGAGCGCGATCTGTGGCAGTCGACAATTGTTCTGGTCCTGGGGGAGTTCGGCCGAACACCCAACATAAATCCATTTGAAGGCCGCGATCACTGGCCGACCGGCTTCTCATGCCTCTTGGGCGGTGGCGGTTTGGCATCAGGCCAGGTGATTGGTGCCACCGACCCGACTGGCGAAAAAACAACCCCGGAAGACCCGGTCGAAGTGGCTGACCTGTACGCGACCATCCTCAGCCAGATGGGAGTTAACCCGGATCAAGAGGTGATCACGCCGATCGGCCGACCGATCAAGTTCTCGGAAGGCAAACTGCTCGATCGCCTGCGCGTCAGTTAGGAAGCGCCGCTGAAACTCAATCGCATGAACGATTTGAGCATCAAAGCGGTCGCAGCCGGCATCGACCGAAGCTGGTAGGTGATTTCCCCCATGACTATTCGTTATTGGCGGAACAGATCGCTGCCTCACCAGTCAGCCTGCGGATCTCTGGCAAGCTTTGCTAATTGCGCTGAGTCTGAGCGGCACTTTCTGCCGATCGATCCAAGAGTATTCCCGCAAAACGTGGGAAAATGCTCGATCTGCAGGCTCGCTCCCAATGCACCCATCGATCTCCGCAATTGCGAAATCTTTCCTGGCCGAATCTCGGCTATCGAGGGATTTCGTATCAATTCTCACGATATTGGCGATTTCTGTCGCCATTTTCTCCCTTGGGGCGTCGGCCACGCAACATGTTTCGGACACTCATTTAGACCGGGTATCTGTCCTTCCTCAATTGGCAGCAGGGTTTCGTCACGAGCTGGCCTCGTTTGCCGAGACAGTGGTGACGTCAGCCGCCCAGCACGAGTCGTACGATAGCCTGGCACTCATCGAAGAGCATCACTTGCAGCTCGATAAGCTGCTGAGCGAAATCGTTTCTGCGTCTCAAATGCCCAGCAGCTCAACGCCTGGACTCGCTTCAATCGAACACGAAGTCGATCGAGCCGTCCGACTGGCCGAAGAGATCGTCACCATCCGCGACCGGGAATCGACCCGCTTTCGAGCAATGAGATTAGGACTGTTTCTCCAACAGGTCGAATACCTTCGGCAGCATCTCGATCAACAGGTCGATGGTCTCCTGAAGGCTGATCTCGTCGCGATCGCGGCCGGGGCCAACGCTAGCGATACGACTCGTTGGTGGGCTGTTCAGCTTTTTTTGTTGACCGGCATTCTGGGATGCTGGCTGGCCAGCCATGCAGCCGCTGACCTGTTAAGCGGGGAACGCGAGCAAAACGGGCCACATGTTGCATTAGCCAACTCTTCGCCATCTGGCGAAGAAGCATCGCTGGCTGAACTTCAATCTCGAAGAACCATCAATCAGCCGTCAGATATCGTTCGAACCGAATCGCCCGAGACCCCAGTTCGATTCGATGTTCTACCTGTCGCGACTTTGGTCGCCGATGCCAACGGCGTGTGTATTGAAGCGAACCCAGAATGGTCTCGATTGTGGAACATCAATAGTGAGACCTTACTGGGAACAGGCTGGATTCAACCGATTCACCACGATGACCGTGCGCAAGTGTTAACTGGCTGGGAGCAAGCCATTCGCACGAAGTGTCTCTTTCAGCAATCGTTTCGCATCCATTTGAGCGGAAAGTCTGTCAAATGGGTCACCGTTAACGCAACCCCTGTCTTCGACCAGCATGGCAAGTTGCAACGATTCGTGGCCACTGCGGTTGATATCACCCCAGTGAAAGAAGCAGCTCAGCTCGTCATTGAGCAAAACACACGCTTCCAGGCAGTTGTAGAGACTGCACTCGATGGCATCATCGTCATCACCGAACGTGGGATTATCGAGTCGGCTAATCCAGCGGTTCAGAAGTTGTTCGGCTATCATCCCGACGAGATCATCGGCAAGAACATCTCAATGTTGATGCCAGAGCCGCACCGAAGTAACCATGACGGGTATCTGTCGAACTACCTGGGTGGTGCAACGCGCAAGGCTGTCGGAACCATTCGCGAGGTGACGGGCCTATCGAAAACGGGTGTCCAGTTCCCACTAGAACTGGCCGTAAGCGAAATGCGCGATGCTAACGGAGTGGTTCGTTTAACGGGAATCGTCCATGACGTTTCCAATCAGAAAGCTGTCGAGGCCAAGCTGGCTGCCGCGCTGAGCCGGATGCAGTCGATTTTGGAAGCGGCCTCGGAAGTCGCGATTGTGATGACCGACGTAAGTGGAGAAATTCAACTCTTCAACCGCGGCGCACAAAAGCTACTTGGAATTGACGCAGCCGACGTTGTTGGAAAACGGAACTTTATTGACTTCCTCGACGCTTACGAGGTGGCTGACCGGGCCATAGAACTGCACAAGGAAACAGGTCGGATAATCGCTGGCTTCGAAACACTTGCTTGCATCCCTAATCGAGAAGGGGTTGAAAATCGAACATGGACTTACCTGTCAGCCGATCGGCGAAAGCGGCTGATTAATCAAGTTGTCACCATTGTTCGCGACATTAACGGCCAAGCCACCGGCTACCTGATCGTCGGCACCGATATCAGCGAATGGCGGCAAGCCGTTCACGCTCATATGGAAAGCGAACAACGGTTCCGGCGACTGGCAAACCATGTCCCCGTGGCAATCTGGAAGACGTCTGCAACCGGAGAACCACGCTTCTTTAACCAGACATTCCTCGACTTTAGCAACGAAACGCTCGAATCACGGCTGCAGAAATCCCTCTCGGCCGATTTACATCCCGATGATGTCTCAATTTGGGATGAGGCCATCCGGCAAGCGCAGTTCGAACGCAGGCCTGTTACTGTCGAATGCCGCCGCTTGCGATGCGATGGCGTCTACCGCTGGATTCACCAAACAATTGCGCCCCGTCTACTGGACGATGGCTCGTTCGCAGGGTTGATCGGTTGCGGGGCCGATGTCACCGAACGGAAGGCCGCCCTGAATCAATTAAAGGCCACCGAAGAGCGATTCGAACTGGCAGTCAAAGGCTCGAACGATGTGATCTGGGACTTCAATCTCGAATCCCAAACGGCTTATTTCTCTCCCCGGTTCGCCGAGATTCTGGGATTTGAGACCAGAGAAACGCCGCAAACGTTCGAAGCCTTTGCTGACATGATGCATCCTGCCGATCGAGAGAAAGTCAAAGAAATCTGGAATCGGCATCTGTCCAACTTCATGCCTGTCGATTTCGAACACCGGCTTCAAACTGCTACCGGCGAATATCGGTGGTTCAGAACTCGCGGCCAATCGGTCGTCTCGCCAACTGACATTGTCACCCGCTTCGCCGGAGCAAGTACCGATATCACCGAGCAGAAGCTGGCTCACCAAACGCTGTTGCGATTCGCTACCGATTCAGAAGAAGCCCGCACTCGATTCGAAAATCAGGCGCATGAACTGTCGCTTAAGGCCGAGGAGCTTGAGTTCGAACGCGCGCGGGCTCAAGAAGCCAGCCGCTCAAAGAGCGCCTTCCTGGCGAATATGAGCCATGAGATTCGTACACCGCTGAATGCCGTGCTGGGAATGACCGATCTGGTCTTGCAGGACGACCTTTGCGACGAGCACCGGAACTTGCTGCAAACGGTGATGACCTCGGGCGAGCATCTGCTGACCTTGCTCAACGACATTCTGGACTTCTCGAAAATCGAAGCCGGCAAGCTGGTAGTTGACGAAACCGAGTTCGATCTGGTTCGCTGCCTGTCCGAAACCACCCAGATGTTCAAGCTGATGGCGTCCAAAAAAGGAATTGCCTGCCAGTTAGATTCCCCAGCCGATATGCCTCAGCTTGTCAGAGGAGACGTAGGGCGACTGCGGCAGATTTTGATTAACCTGATGGGTAATGCCATCAAGTTCACGCATGAAGGGAGCGTGACCCTTCGCACCAGTTGGCGCAGCGAACCAGACAAGATCACACTCACCTGCGAGATCATCGATACTGGCATCGGTATCGATCAAGCCAAGCTGGGACTGCTATTCCGACCGTTCGAACAGATCGATGCGTCGACCACCCGGCAGTACGGCGGGACGGGGCTTGGGTTGGCGATTGTTCGTCGCCTGGTCGAGCTACTAGGGGGGCAATTGCATGTGCAAAGCACTCCCGGACAGGGAAGCACGTTTGCCTTCAGCGTTCGCCTGACCGCAACCCAACCTGTTTCCGCCAACGAGCGCTCGGGCATCGCGCCTGCAATCACGCACCGCATCGATCGATCACTACGCGTCCTCGTCGCTGAAGACGTACCGGTCAATCAAAAGCTGGTTCAATTGCTGTTAGAGCGGCAAGGACATCAGGCCTTACTGGCTTCAAATGGACAAGCCGCAGTAGACATCGTCAAACAAGACAACCACATCGATCTCATCTTGATGGACATGCAAATGCCCATCATGGGTGGCTGTGAAGCTGCAAAACAAATTCGCGAGCTGGAACTGGCCGAAAACCGTTCCCGGCTACCCATTATTGCTTTGACCGCGAATGCTGCGTCGGAAAGTCGGGATGAATGCTACGAGGCGGGGATGGATGGCTTCGTAACAAAACCCATCCGTAAGGCCGACTTATTCGAAATGATGGAACGAATGCTTTCCCACAGCGTTGTGCAGCCCGAAGCGCAGCCTTCTTTAATGAATCCCGACTTACGGGCTATAGCCGACTTGCTGACTTGAAGCTCCATCACATTCAAGACTTCGTGTGCCATTGGCTTCGCATGCGGGCTGCAAGCTACAGTATCCATGCAAGGTGCAATGGCAGAACCAACGTAACCCAACCCGAAGTCTGAAGCCCGACAATGCACTATGCTGCTCTTC
>JAIXVG010000027.1 GCA_027483145.1 Planctomyces sp. | reverse complement strand
CTGAAATCAATCTCTATGCCGAAGGCGATGATGAATATAAATTTCTGTTCGTCGCAAAAGTCATCGTTCGCATCTACCGGGCTTTACGTTGATTGAGCTTTTGGTCGTCATCTCGATCATTTCGATCCTGATAGCGCTAACGCTGCCTGCAGTTCTCAGCGCTCGCGAAGCCGCCCGAAAAACACAATGCCGCAATAATCTCAAACAGATCGGGATTTCGTTCCACGCCCACTCGGCGATTGACCCCTTCGAGCGATTCTGCTCCGGACAACTCGATTTTGAGCGAGATGGCTGCCCCGACTTTTGGGGTTGGACGGCCGACGCAGCCAACATGAACGTTTTAAGCCCGAACACCATGCGTTGCCCAGCGAGTCCCTTGAGGGGAAGTCGCACCCTTGCCGATTTGCTGACCCTCCCTGCAAATGGAACCTCAGCGACCCCATTTTCACGAAGGGCTTCCGAAAATCCGCAAGTCGTTTGTTCCACACCTCAATTTGGTGCCCCAGATTCGGCCACACGCATTGCCGCTGTGGCACAATTGGTCAGACGGGGGCACAACTCAAATTACGCAACGAGCTGGTTCCTCGGCCGCTCGAATTTTCTTATTACGGCGACAAGTACTCCCTTGATCTTCGGCGACATGACCGCCATTAGCTTGACTGACGACATTACTCACACTGGTTTGCGAGATCTCCAAAACACAGTTGGACCGTTGACGCTTCGTTATGCTGACAACTGCGATATCCCGCTCGCCAACATTCCATTGCTGGGTGATGCTGCTCCAGGGAATGCTGCTGACTCAATTTTATCAGTGACTTTGGTCGACACCGATGGCCGACTCAGCGACCCTGGCCTATTGGGGGGTGCCAGGCTGGCCGAAACTGCAACCGATGGCCCTGCCTACTGGAACGGCAGTGCCATCCGCAGAATCAATGACAACAGTGTTGAAGTGTTACACACCTTGCATCAACGATTTCCCGCCCCCGGAACCGCCACCGCAAGCGTTGCTGCGAGTTACTATACCGCAGGGGGAAACCAACTCTATTTTCAAGACACTCGCGGCTGGGGCGCGGTCCACAGCAATGTGGGTCTGGTCTTGATGGCCAGCGGCAATGTCCAAGAGTTGGTCGACCTCAATCGAGATGGTTACTTCAATCCCGGTTTTCCCTCGGTATCGGGTGAAGCAGCAACCGATGGCTATATCGATGATGTCTGCGAGATCAACAATCACGACATTTATTGTGGCGTATCGTTGTACTTCCAAATCTACGAAAAAGGCGACTTTGAATAAGCCTTTCTCCATGTTTCGATTTGTTTTAAGTCACCTCGTTTCTCATACACAATTCTGGTGGAACCAGTCTTAAAACTGGGTAGGCGGCACAGTACTGGTCCGCAACACCCGTGGCCAACATGGCCTGCCACTGGGTTTTAAAACCACTTCTACAGTGGTGGCTTACTGTTCGGCGGGAAAGCTACAGCACTCCTGCGCAGCTAAACCCGCAAAGAAAAACTGGGCCGATGGCTTGGCGAGGATCATCCGTTCTGGATAGTCTCCTTGAGCCAAGTTTCCGAAGACTCGCTGGGGTTACCAGCACCCGTTACAGCGAATTCCCATCTCACGCTAGCGCCAATAATCACGCACTCGCTTGCTCCCGAACTGGAGATGAATCGTGCTCCGTCAGTACAAGTCAATCCTATTCGGTGGACTCTGCCTGATCGCTTGTTTCAGGACTACGTTTGCTTGGACACAAAGTCCCGCTAGTCCCGATAACGAAGTCGCGACTAACCTCACAGCCTTCGATGCCCAAGACGCCGACCACGACGGAAAGTTATCGCTGGCCGAGTACCTGATGGGTCGCGACGGCGATCTCAAAGTCCTTGACCGAGACTTCAAGCTCCTCGACACCGACCGCGACGGTTTCATCACCCCCAAGCAGTTCGCCCCCATCGCCAATGGCTGGGATGCCCCCCAGCGCGGTCCCATGCCCGACCCTCATCGGCAGATGGTCACTCAAATTTGTGCCTCGCTTGATAAGGCCTTTGGCAAATGGGACACCCGGCCTAACGAAGCAGTTAATTCAAACGTTTTCGTCTCCACGTTCATATCTCGTCTTCCCTTCGTCTCGAACAATAACCAGCAAGACTCGGCTCAACTCCTCACCACGGTTGACGACAACAGTGACGGCATGATTAGCCGCTCCGAAGCCAAGCGCCTGGTCGAAATCCTCATCGGCGTTCAACTTCGCGATGGCCACATCATTCGCAAAGAAAACTGCCAGGTTCTCAATCATCTTTATTTTGCTTCGTTGGATCAAAACCAGGACCGCTTCATCTCTTTGGACGAACTCCGCACCGTCGCCTGGCGTGGTGCCGAAATTGACAACGATTTTGCCCAAGCCGACGGCGACAACGATAAGCGGCTCACCTTCGAGGAATGGACAAGGATTCCTTGGGCCTATAACGACCCCATCTACGAGTTCCGCCAATTCGATACCGACCTCGACGCCTTCCTCTCGCCTGCAGAACTAACCGCAGGAACTCCCGATTGGAAAAAGCCCCTCGATAAGGCCATCTTCCCCGCCTTTGATATCAATAAAGATGGCAAGCTATCACTTGAGGAATACCTCGCTTCCCCCCACGCCACGATGATCGTCTCCTGGCAAAATCGCCAAAACGATGCGAACGGCGACGAGAAGCTCTCATTTGAAGAATTCCATCCAGAAGGAATTTTTCCTCTCCTGCGCATGATCTACTTTCGCCGCTACGACGCCAATAAAGACTCCTTCCTCGACCTGACCGAATACGACTTCAAAACCCAGCAACCCAAGGAGATGTACATCATCAATACTGACGGTACCAACCGTCTGAAAATCGAGATACCAGCCGCCTATAAAACCGTCGGTTCCCCCTCCATCTCCCCCGACGGAAAATGGCTCGCGTACGACTGCGGCAAGAACTACACCGGCAACACCGCCGAGTTCCAAATCGTTGTCCAGCCACTCGATGGGGGCGAAGCCAAAGAAGTCTGCGTAGGGATGATGCCCACTTGGTCTCCCGACGGACTCAAAGTCGCCAGCTCTCGCAACCAACCCAAATACGGAGCCTGGATCATCGATTTAGCCGGAGAAGACCATCAGTATCTCGGACCATGCTGGGGTGCCCAGTGGTCCCCCGATGGCAAACGCATCATGATGACCGAAAACAATCGAATTAAGCTCTACGACGTCGAACAAGACACCACCAATATCGGCCTCGCTGCCGATGAGCATTCCTTTCAGGGCTTCTATTGGAATGGATGCTGGTCCCCCGACAGCCAGCGAATCTGCATTCAAACCTACGGCAATCCCACGACATCGCTTGTCATCATCGATTTCCGCGAAAAGGGAAACAAGAAGGTCCGGACCCGCTTTACCCCGCCGGCTGGCAGCACCTTGCTTCAAGACATCGCTTGGCATCCGGATGGGACTCAAATTGTCTTTGCATGCACTTCAGTCGAGCGCAAAAAGTGGCAACTCCACTCAATGAATCCCGATACCGAAGACCAACCAGTCCTCTTCCCTGGCCAGCAACCCGACGCCAATTGCGACTCCCCTTACTTCACTCCGGACGGCCAACGGCTCGTCTACACAATTAGATACGACTAAACTTATCCACGAAGAAGTCTGAAGCACCCGACCACGCAAATGGTCGGGTGCTACTCTTCAGATACCCAAACCTCTCTGATCCAGCTACTTTGGCTCAAACTTCAGTGTCGAACTGTTCGTGTTGTCGTTTCATCCAAAAGTGAGAACCATCCTTGGAGATCGCTTCAACGAGCAAACTCTCATTCGTCACCAACAACGCATCAGCATCCGCCTATTCCATTTCGCGGCTCCCTTAACAATCCTTGGGCAAAAGCAGCAAACCAAACTTGTCCATCCGCAGTGACGCAAATCACTAAACCCATTTTCGACTTCTGATCCACTTTTCCGCATTTCAGGGAATTCTCTTGCAAATAACGCGTCAAACATGGCAGACTTTCAGACACACTGTCTGTGGCTTCTTCTTGCCCCGGTGACTCGTCAATCCACGTCGGGAAGCTGCCGGGGAATTCGCCTTGCGCGTAAGTCACAGCCGGTTTTTCGCCCATTCGCACTCGCACTTCGCTAGTTCGCAAAGGCCCTATCTTGTCAGACTCCTATTCATCATCGGGCAATTCATCGCTCGGTGACCACGATGTCGAAGCCATTGAGAACCTGCAAAGGGTTTTCGCGCAGCTAAAAAGCGAGCTCGGCCGCGTCATCATCGGCCAGCACGAAACAATCGAACGCCTCACCATTTGCCTCCTGGCCCGAGGCCACGCCCTCCTCATGGGTGTCCCCGGCCTCGCGAAGACACTGCTCGTCAGCAAACTCGCCGAAACACTCTCCCTCAAGTTCAGCCGCATTCAGTTCACCCCCGACTTAATGCCCATGGACATCACCGGTACCGATATCCTTCAAGACAATGCCGACGGCAAACGCGAATTCCAATTCGTACGCGGTCCTGCCTTCGCCAACATCGTCTTGGCCGACGAAATCAACCGTGCCCCACCCAAAACTCAGGCCGCCATGCTCGAAGCCATGCAAGAGCAGCGAATCACCGTGGTCGGAAAGTCGTTCAAGCTCGACTCCCCATTCTTCGTGCTGGCCACCCAAAACCCGGTCGAGCAGGAAGGAACGTACCCCCTTCCTGAAGCTCAGCTTGATCGCTTCATGTTCCTAATCGAGCTCGACTATCCGTCCGAAGCCGAGGAAATCATGATCGCCCGGACCACCACCGGCGACGCGATGCCATCTCTCGCCCACTTGATGACTGGCGAAGACATCATCGCGCACCAGCAACTGGTCCGCAGAATCCCGGTCCCCGACCATATCTATCAGTACGCAGTCAGGCTCGTCCGCAAAACTCGTCCTCAAGGCGAGTCAGCCCCTGCGTGGCTAAAGCCTCTGGTCGGCTGGGGTGCTGGCCCCCGCGCTGTCCAAAACTTAATTCTAGGGGCCAAAGCCCGTGCTGCTCTTTATGGCAGTTATCTGGTCCGTCTGGAAGACATTCACCAGGCTGCCATTCCTGTGCTGGCTCACCGCGTCATCACCACCTTCGCCGCCCAAGCCGAAGGTCTAGACGCGAAATACATCGTCAAACGCCTGATCTCCGAATCGATGGAAGAAAAATAGCGGTAAGCGAATGATGATGGATGATTGATAATGGATGATGGACGGGGAAACGTCGCGCCCCTAATCACTCGGGTGACACTGGCAGTCGTCACCGGCTGCCAGTGTCTTAAACCTCGCTCACAAACGTAACCACCCCCTCAACCCTCACCCCCCAATAGGCTCCCCTCAATGACCGTCGGCCGGGCCAAGCGAGACTTCCTCGATTCACAGGTCATAGGCCGCCTCTCTGCCTTGCCCCTCGTGGCTCGTCGCGCCATGCAGGGAAATGTCTCTGGCAAACACACCAGCCCGCATCGTGGCTCTAGTGTCGAATTTGCCGAGTACCGCAAGTATGTCCCCGGCGATGACCTCCGTCGTCTCGACTGGCGCGCCTACGGCCGTTCCGATCGCTTCTACGTCAAAGAGTTCGAAGCCGATACCAATCTTCGCTGTTGTATTGTCCTCGATAGCAGCGGTTCGATGGGATTCGGCTCAACCGGTATCACTAAACTGCAATACGCTAAGTCGATTGCAGGCACCCTGGGCTACCTGGCCTGCCAGCAGGGAGACGCCGTCGGCCTCTCGTGCGTCACCAGCGAAGTCGTCCGCAGCTTGCCCCCCAAACGCAACGCTCGGCACCTGGCCCAGTTCCTCGATACCTTGGGTGAAACAAACTCCAAAGGCGAAACCCAGCTCCCTGCCATTCTTCATCAACTCGCCGAAACTGTTCGCCAACGGGCACTCATCGTTCTTATCTCCGATTTCTTTGTCGATCCCACACTCCTGAAAAGCAGCTTCGAACATCTTCGGTTTCGCAAGCACGATATCGCTGCCTTTCACTTGCTCGATCCTCTCGAGCTAGCCTTCTCATTCAAGCGGCCCATGCGCTTCCTCGATATGGAAGGGGGCGCCTCAATCTTTGCAGAGCCTAACGACATTGCCGATCGTTACGATAAGGCCTTGCAGGTCTACCTGGCCCAATTGAAAAAAATCGTGGTCGAGTCTGGCATCGACTATCAGCGTATCTCGCTCGACCAAAGCTACGAACAGGTTCTCGCCCGCTTCCTCATGAGCCGCGCTCAGGCAAGGGGGCTAAGATGAGCTTTCAGCAACCTTGGCTCTTGGTCCTCCTTCCGCTGATCCTGCTCCCCATCATCATCCACCTGATCAACCAGCGACGGTTTCAAACCATCGAGTGGGCAGCGATGATGTTTCTTCTGGCCGCGCACCGCATGTCGCGCGGCTATTCTCGCATTCGCCAATGGCTCATCTTATTCTTCCGCACTCTCGCCGTTGCAGGCCTGTTGTTCGCCGTCAGCCGTCCTCTTGCCAGCGGCTGGCTAGGCGTCGCGGGTGGCGGCACCACCGATACCACGATCATTCTGGTCGATCGTTCCCCAAGCATGCAGGCCCGTGCCGCCGGAACGGGCGAATCGAAGCAGGTCACCGGTCAAAAGCAGCTTGTCGAAGCCCTCGCCACACTGGGATCAAGCAAGTGGATTGTCATCGATAGCGTCAGCCGTACCCCCATTCCTATCGATTCACCCGAGCAACTCCTGAATCTCCCTGCGGCAACACCTGCAGCAGCCCCAACAGATTGGCCGCTACTACTGCAAGCAGCCCACGACTACATTCGCGATAACCGCCCCGGCCGCACTGAAGTCTGGCTCTCTTCCGACCTTCAAGCCAGTAACTGGAACACCCGCAGCGGCCTCTGGAAAAACTTGCGTGAAGCTTTTCTTTCCTTCCCCCAGTCGGTCCGCTTTCATCTTCTCGCGTTCCCCAGCCAGCCAGAAAACAACCACTCCATCAAAGTGACCAACGTCACTCGCCGCACCATCAGCACCGGAGCCGAGGTTCTCCTTTCCTTTCAAATCACATGCGCTACTCCCCCCGAAGCCCCCATCACCATCCCTGTTGAAGTCGAACTGGAAGGGGCACGGTCCGTCCTGAATGTCCAGGTATCCGGCCAAATCACCGAAATTAAGGAACACCGCATTCCCGTCGAAGCCACTCGCGAACGGGGTTGGGGCCAGCTCAGTCTTCCCGCCGATTCGAACCCAGCCGACGACACCTATTACTTCGTCTTCGATAAAGCACCACCCCGCAACACCTTGGTCGTCGCCGAAGAGCCAACCATCGAACGCCCCTTGGCACTCATGGCTTCCATCGGACCCGAGCCTCAGCTGGCAGGCCAGGTTCAGGTCGCCGCTGTTGAGGGACTATCCCGCATCGATTGGGAACAAATCGGTTTAGTCGTCTGGCAGGCCAGCTTTCCTGCTGCTGAACAACTCGATCTTCTCAATTCTTTCCTGGCACGGGGCGGCCAAGTCCTCTTCTTCCCCCCCACCAATTCAACTGAGCAAGAGTTTCTCGGCATGAAATGGTCTTCCTGGCGTGCAGCCGAAGACCCTTTCCCCGTTGAAACCTGGCGCGGCGACGAAGACCTCCTGATGCGAACTCTTTCCGGAAATGCTCTCCCCGTAGGCCAGCTCGAAGTCCGCAAGTATTGCCGTCTCGAAGGAGAAGCAACTCGCCTGGCCAGCTTCACTAGTGGAGACCCCCTCGTGGTGCGTATTCCAACGAACCAGGGGGCAGCCTACGCCTGGACAACCACCCCCGCCCCCGACCACTCGAACCTCGCCACCAACGGCGTCGTCCTCTATGCCTTTTTGCAGCGAGCACTATCCGCCGGTGCCGCCTCACTGAGCCTTGCCAAACAACAAGACGCCAAACCACTCGATCAGTCGCTAGCCACTTCCAGCGAGACTTGGACTCAGCTCAGCACCAATTCCAAAGCCCTCTCGATCGAAGTCCTGCAACAGGCTGGGGTCTATACAGCTGACAGTAAACTTGTCGCCATTAATCGCCCTGCTGCCGAAGACGCCACCGAGTTGGCCACAGATACCGAAGTGGCTGAAGCCTTCCAGGGACTCGACTTCTCACGCGTCGATCGAGAAGCAGGCAGCCTCTCCTCCCTCATTCAAGAAATCTGGCGACTCTTCCTGATAGGCCTCATCATTGCACTCCTGCTCGAAGCTCTCCTTTGCATTCCCAAGCCAGCGCGGCAGCCAACAGCTCCACACCCTGCAGGAGCAGCCGCATGAACGGAATGGAAGCAGTCCGCTCATTAACCTTCGTCGCCACCGGCTGGACACTCACTGTGTCAATCTTGGCCGTCCTGGTCACGGCAGCTATCTCGTACTTCAGTTGGCGTCGGGCAGGCTACCGTGCCGGCCATGGCGCTCTCGAAGCACTGCGGCTCGGTATCGTTACCCTCGCGGCCGTGCTCCTCAATCAGCCCGAATGGGTCGAAGAGTTCCGGCCCACGCAGAAGCCAACCATCGCCGTCTTATGGGACGACTCGGCCAGCATGGAAACCCGCGATGTCGTTCAGCCCAGTACGGGGGGAACAACCACCGGTGCCCTGACCCGTCAGGAAGCAATCGCTCCCCTCATCAGCGAAGAAACCTGGGCCAAACTCAAAGGCAAAATGGATGTCGTTATCCAACCCCTCTCAGCCGGGTGGGATTCCAATTCCGCCTCCCTCAAGCGGGCCACAAATCTCGCAGAACCCTTGGCCACCGCGTCCGAACGCTTCAAAAACCTGCGCGGCATCCTCCTCATCTCCGATGGCGACTGGAACACCGGCGATCCTCCGGTCCTCGCCGCATCCTCACTTCGCCTAAAGGGCATTCCTGTTTTTGCAGCCCCCGTCGGCAGCCCCTCCCGCCTTCCCGATATCGACCTCGTTAGCCTCGACGTTGCCACCTTCGGCATTGCGGGCAAAAGCTTGCGCATCCCCTTCGCCATCGATAGTGCTTTACCACGCGAATATGTCGTTAACGTCACACTTCACGTTTCCGATGGGACCGAGGTCACCAAAGAAGTTCGCATTGCCCCGATGGGCCGCACCGCCGATGCCCTCATCTGGAAGCCCCCAGCCACCGGCGACTACACCGTTACCCTGTCGATCCCCGCTCATCCCGATGAAGCGCTGCTGAACAACAACAGCCGCGCCGCTCCAGTCGCCATTCGAGACGAAAAACTAAAGGTCCTCATCGTCGAATCGCTCCCCCGCTGGGAGTACCGCTATCTCCGCAATGCCCTCTCACGCGATCCCGGCGTTGAACTCTCTTGCCTGCTACTTCAAACCGGCCTCT
>JAIXVG010000025.1 GCA_027483145.1 Planctomyces sp. | reverse complement strand
GGGCCAACCGGTAACTGGGCACAGACGGCCGATCCAGAAAACGTGGTCATCGGCATCAAGCGGCAAATGGGGAATCCTGACTACAGCAAGGTGGTCGGTGGAAGATCATTGAATGCCGAATTCTTTTCGGCCCTCATCCTGATGAAGGTCAAGCAGGATGCAGAGCAACGAATTGGGCCAATCGGCAACGCGGTAATTACCGTCCCATACTACTTCAACGACCCCTGCCGACGGGCCACGCTGAATGCTGGGACGATCGCCGGACTGAACGTCATTGATATTCTCAACGAACCAACCGCAGCCACGTTAGCCTATGCCTGGGATCGAGGCGAACTGGGCCGCACGGATGTTGAAACAACCGAAAAGACCATTCTGGTTTACGATTTGGGTGGCGGAACATTCGACGTCACTTTGGTGAAGTACTCGCCAGTCGAGTTTCGCGTTGTGGCGACCGATGGGGATACGTTTCTGGGGGGCCTCGACTGGACGCGGCGCTTAGTCAACTTCGTAGCGGAACAGTTTCGGAATAACTACCGACTCGATCCGCGTGACGATGGTCGAGCACGGCTGGCACTCACCGAAGAGTGCGAAGACATCAAGCGGGTCTTAAGCGACCAGCCACAAGCTGCACTCGAGTTTGCGTTTAAAGATAAGACCTTTAAGCACACGATTACCCGCAAAGACTTTGAAAAACTGACAGCCGATTTGCTGCAACGGACCCGCGATACAACCGAGTTTGTCCTTGAAGGAGCGGGTGTTGATCCAAAATCCTTGCACGAAGTTTTGCTGATTGGTGGTAGTACGTACATTCCAGCCGTTCAGCAGATTCTAGAGAAGATGACCGGACGGCCTCCGATTCGCGTCCTCGACCCGCAGTTGGCGGTAGCACAAGGGGCCGCCATTCATGCAGCGATTTTGCAAGCGCGTGAAACAGGAGGCGTTGATGGGGCGTCGCAAGGTCTGCTGAAGCGATTGCAGTCGGTTTCGTCCGTCGATGTCACTTCGCATTCGTTGGGGATTGAGATTACCCCACCGGGCGATCGCAACAGCAAAATCAATCACATTATGATTTCTAAGAACAAACCGCTGCCTGCCGAGTTCAAGCAGAGGTTTGTCACTAACACTCCTAACCCGTCCGGGATTCTGGTGCGATTACTGGAAGGTGAAACCAAAGACGCAGCAACCTGCACGTTCATCGGTGATTTTCGGATCACCGGGCTTCCCCCCAATTTGCCCGTCGGTTCGCCAGTTGAATTGACCTACCGCTATGACGAGCATCGCCGCTTGCAAGTGTTTGCCAAAGAACTGACCGGCGGCAATGAGGCGTCGTGCGAGATTCACTGGAGCGGAAGCGCCGTAACCGAATCGACCAACGCAATGCAGGCGTTGGCTCAGGGCTATCGGGTGCAGTAGCGGATTGGTACAAAAAAAGTGGGGTGCGACCAGCCGCACCCCACTTCAAGTATCAGCCACCAAATCTCACTTTAGTGAGTGGCAGGGAGTTCATTACCCGGTTTGGCGGCCTCGACCAGTTTGACGGCGGGAACTTTTGTGGTTGCTTCTACCGGCAGACAGACCTGAGCCAGACTTGCGTAGACCGGAATCCCGACGGCGATGTTGAACGGGAACGTAATTGCCAGGGCCATCGTCAGGTACAAGCTTGCCTCTGCCTTCGGAACGGCCAACTGCATCGCTGCAGGGACTGCTATGTAACTGGCACTGGCACACAAGACGATTAACAGAACTGCATCCCCTTGAGGGACCCCAAACAAGTAACAGGCTCCCAGTGCCAGAGCAGCATTCGACAGGGGAACTGCGATTGCAAATGTCAGCAGAAAGCGATCAAAGAGATTCAGGAACGTCAGCCGACGGGCAGCACTGAGCCCCATTTCAAACAGGTAGAAGCAGAGCACACCAGGAAATAGACCATCGAAGAGTGGCTTCACTTTGACTGCACTCGCAGGGCTCATCAATCGTCCAATCACCAGGCTTCCCAGAAGGAGCAGAATTGGCCCGTGAAGCAGAGCATCGTGGGCGATTTTTCCCAGGGTGATTTTGTTCTTGCCGTCGGCTTCTTCGTCTGGTGCAAAGTACTTGACCAGCATCACACCAATGATGATGGCAGGGGCTTCCATCAGGGCCATCGCGGCGACCATAAATCCGTGATATTTGACTCCCATGCCATCGAGGGCCGCAATCGCCGTAATAAACGTCACCGCGCTGACCGACCCATAGGTAGCACTGATTGCCGCAGCGTTGTAAGTGTTTGTTCTTGCACGAAGTATCTGAAAGCAATAAATGGGCACCAGAGCCGAGAAAAATAGCGCCAGCCCAATCACCTTCATACCGTCAACGGTCAACCCGCTATGGGCCAGTTCCATGCCCCCTTTTAACCCGATTGCCATCACCAGAAACATGCTCAGAAGTTTGGGCAGCGGCTGTGGAAGCTCAAGGTCCGACTTCAAGGCGACAGCAACGAAGCCAAACAAGAAAAACAAGATCGGTCCAGCCAGCAAGTTGTTGGCAATTAGATCGAGGTCCATTCAATTGGCTTTCTATCAAAAGTAGCTGTGCGAACGTTTTTTGGTCGCCACCGGTCCGACCTGCCAGCTAATCCCCAAAGAGGTCTGAGCTGTAGTCGGGCCGCAACGATCTTGTCGGGATGTTTACAAGGGGAAACCCCGCCTCTCACGCCCAAACCTAGGTCTGTTCTGGACGGAGTCAAAAACGGCGGGCCGAAAGGTAACGAACAAGAAAGAATGCGGAGAACACCGCGGCTTTTGTAAGTAGACTGGACAAACGAATGGTTGGCGCGTGACGATTAGAGGGGTTCCTCAGGGAAACCCGCCGCCAAAGTTGGAAGCCATTAACCAAGTCCTGCTTCCCCAATTCGAATTCCGAGGCCCCAAGTGGACAACTATTCCCGCCGTCAGGTTCTACAGACAATGGCCGCCGGTGGCGTACTGTCGGCCCTACCCGCTAATGCAGGTTTTGCGGAGCAGTCGGCCCCGACTAATGCCATCCAAATCGAGAATCAGCAGCCTGGAACTCGGGACTGGATGCTATCGAGGGCCAAAATCGACGCTCCGTCGAAATATCGATGTCCCTGGATCGAAGGATATGCGTCGCACTCCAGCATTGAAGCGGGTGAGTCGCTGCAGCTTTTCGTTAGCACTACTCCCGCAACCCGCTTTCGCATCGATCTATTTCGGCTCGGCTTTTATGGCGGGTTAGGTGGTCGACTGGTTGCTTCATTGGGCGAATTTGAGGGACGAGAACAACCTCTCCCCGAACCCGGTCCGAAGCGGTTAATCGACTGCCATTGGGAAGCGACGACCTCGCTGGTCATTCCGAAGGATTGGTGCAGTGGCGTTTATGTTGGCAAGTTAACTCTGCTCGATGAAGGGACCGACAGCTACGTAATTTTTGTCGTAAAGGATCGTCGGCCGTGCGACCTTGTCTTTCAATGCAGCGACCATACATGGCAGGCCTACAACCGATGGCCAACGCAGTTCTCGCTGTACGATAACGGTGTTGAACAATGGTATTGGGGCCACTCGGTTCAAGTTGGCTTCAACCGGCCCTACGGCAAGTACTGTCAAATTCTCGACGCTCCGTTATCGACCGGTTCGGGGGAGTTTTTCCTGTGGGAGTTCCCCTTCGTCTACTGGATCGAGCAGCAGGGGTACGACGTCAGTTACATCGCGAACGGTGACACTCACCACGACGTATCATTCCTCTCACGTGCCAAAGGATTTCTGAGTGTTGGTCACGACGAGTACTGGACCCGTCAGATGTTCGATCATGCTCAAATCGCGATCGCTAGCGGCGTTAGTATCGGGTTCTTTTCTGGAAACGCGGTTTGCGGTCGAATTCAATTTGGTGAAAGTGGCAGAGAATTTGAGCGTATTGGCGTCTTTGGTCCTCCTGGTGGAACACACGAGTTTTCGCACATGAAGACCCTCGAACATGAGCGACCTTACGCCAACGAATTGGTCGGTGCACATTCCACTGGACCGGTCACGGGAGGAGCAGATTGGGTTTGCACGCAGCCTGAGCACTGGATTTATGAAGGGACTGGGTTCGAACTGGGATCACGTATTCCCGGAGTGATTGGCTGGGAGTGGCATGGCGATCCCGCTCCCCTGCCCGGCCTGGAGGTTATCGCCAGTGACTTCACCCAAAGCTCGCCCGGAACACTGAATGGCGGCAAATACACCGCGACCGTTTATCCCGGGCCAAAGAAAAACTTTGTCTTTAATGCCAGCACGTGCTGGTGGGCCGACGGTTTGAGTCAACCACCGGGATACGTCAGGCCTCAGGTCTATACGGCCCCACAAGGCCCCAATCCCGCCCTGCAGAAAATCACCTCCAACATTCTCAACAAAATGATTACTGGCATAAGCTGATTGCAGTCTCGGCACATTTCTCGAACAATCAATCAGCCCGACAAAAGAAGGTCGCTGCTTGGGAGCGAACTTCTCATTCGGCGGAACTTGTTCGGACATCCTGTTGCAACAGTGTCGCATCGCCTCGTCAGACGGTTCTCTGATAAACCTTTACCTCACCAAAGCTACCTCCCACACCTTTATCGATCGCCTCAGGAATTTGACACTTGACCGAAACATCGCAACTTCAAGCTGGCCGCTGGCCGTTACACACAAAGATTTTCGTTGGCTTGCTGGTCGGGGTGGCGTTTGGGCTGATTGCGAACATCGGCGGTAGCAGGCTGGGGGCCGATCTTTCCAACAATGGCTTGGCCGACTGGATCGAGATAGCGATTTATTGGGCTGAAGGGGTGGGGCAAGTCTTCCTGCGGCTCATGTTTATGGTGGTGCTACCTCTTGTTTTCTCGGCCCTCTCGCTTGCTGTAGTCGAGATTGGTGATCCGGCTCACTTGGGTCGAGTCGGGCTTCGCACAATTGGATTTGTTTGCGTGTTGTCGATCACTGCGGTCCTACTGGGGGTGGGACTCGTCAACCTGATTCAGCCAGGTAAAGCCGTCTCCGTAGAACAGCGGGAGCGACTCGAAGCCCGGTTCGCAAAGAGCGCTGGTGACAAGGAAGAAAAGGCAAAGAAGAGCAAGCCCATCCGCGATACGATTATCGATATGCTGCCCGAGAATCCCCTGCAAGAGGCCGTCGGCGCGTTAGACGGTAGCAGCAAGGGGAACGGTATGCTGGCAGTCATGTTCTTTGCTATTGTCGTCGGCCTTTCCTGTGCGGCAAGACCGGTCGAATGCCGCCCCTTAGTTGAGCTTTTGGGGGCCTTTTCGGCCGTGTCGATGATTGTTATCGAATTTGCGATGAAGCTTGCCCCCTATGGAGCTGGCTGTCTGGTTTTTGCCATCAGTGCACAGCTTGGCCTGGAGATGCTTACCGCCCTGTTCTGGTTTGCCGCTGTTGCCATTCTCGGTTTGGCAATCCAGATGTTTGTGGTTTATTCACTGGTGCTGCGTGCGACAACGGGCGAGTCCCCTCTCTCCTTTTTCAATAACATTTCGGAAGCTATCTTCCTTGCATTTGGGACATCTTCATCAAGTGCAACGTTGCCGACGTCAATTCGGGTGGCAGAAACCAACTTGCACCTTCCTCCGAAGATCGCCAATTTCGTTTTAACTGTTGGAGCAACGGGAAATCAAAACGGAACAGCCCTCTTCGAGGGAGTCGTTATCCTGTTTCTGGCCCAAGTACTTGGGATCAATCTGTCATTGGCCGATCAGTTGCAAGTCGTTCTGATGGCATCGCTGGCAGGAATTGGAACGGCTGGTGTACCAGGTGGGTCAATTCCAATGATCGTCCTGGTCATGCAGTCGGTCGGCATCCCTGCTGGATCGATCGCCATTATTCTGGGAGTCGATCGCCTGCTGGATATGTGTCGCACCGTGGTAAACGTCACCGGAGACCTGGTAATTGCCAAATGTGTGTCACATTTATGCCCTGACGATGCTCCCGTCACGGCTGGCCACTCCTCTGCAAGCGAATAAGTCGGCATGCGAATAAGCTAACTTCACGAAGTCATAATAGCCTCTCCTTTAGGGAATCGACGATGAAATCTCCAAACGCTCGTAGTGGTCTTGCTTGTCTCTTTGTACTCATGCTCTCCACCATCCCGCTGATGGCAGCGGAGCCAGACCAGACGGGTCTATCCCTTTACTCGAAATTGTCTCCCGAGAGTGACTGGCCCTGGTGGCGCGGCCCAACTCGCAACGGTCATGCTGCCCTCGCTGCTCCGACGCAATTAAGCGAAAGTGACAACCTGCTGTGGAAGGTCCCGGTTCCCGGTCGTGGTCACTCTTCACCAACCGTGATCGGAGATCGCGTTTTCCTGACGACCGCTAACGAAGGTCAGCAAACGCACTATGCTCTCGCCTTCGATCGTACGACCGGCAAGAACGTCTGGCAGAAAGAGTTGAACAAAGGTGCTTTTCCAACCGGAAACCACCCCAAAAACACCGAAGCGACTCCCACGATCGGTTCAAATGGAGAGCTCCTTTTCACGACGTTTTATCATCACGATCAGGTTGAGTTGCTGGCACTCGACTTCGACGGAAATGTAGTCTGGAAGAAGAACGCTGGTCGATTCCGTCCACGCAAGTTTGAGTACGGCTACGCCCCCTCCCCACTAATCTACAGAACAAGTGTGATCCTTGCAGCCGAGTTCGATGGGGACAGTTTCCTTGCATCGTTCGATGCTAAAACCGGCAAGGAAGAGTGGCGCACTCCACGCCCAAACAATATTACCTTCTCTTCGCCGGTTGTTGCCCACGTAGCCGGCCAGGATCAACTGCTTATCAGCGGAGCCGAAAAGGTGGCCAGCTATAATCCCCAGACGGGCAAGCCCTTGTGGTCTGTTTCCGGTACAACCAATGCAACATGCGGCACAATGGTTTGGGATGATGACACCGTCTTTGCCAGCGGTGGATATCCCAAAGCAGAAACGATTGCGGTCAAAGCCGACGGTTCAAAGAAGGTCCTCTGGAAAAACAACCAGAAATGCTATGAGCAGTCGATGCTGGCAGTGGGTGGGTACGTCTACGGTTTGACCGACCAGGGAGTCCTGTTCTGCTGGCGTGCGACCGACGGGAAGGAAATGTGGAAGCAGCGTCTTTCTGGCCCTGTCAGTGCTTCCCCGGTACTAGCTGGCGGATACATTTATCAGGCCGACGAGATGGGCAAGCTGTACGTCTTTAAGCCAAATCCCCAAAAGTATGAGCAAGTCGCTGCAAACCAAGTCGGCAACGACAGCTTCGCCAGCCCAGCCATCTGCGGCGGCCAAATCTTCCTGAGAGTGGCCGATAGTCAGGGGGGCAAGCGGCAAGAGTACTTGTACTGCTTTGGTAGTAAGAACTGAGCGGTAAACTGCATCAGCCACGGCATGAGCTTACTGGAAACGCCTTCAATCGATAACAAGCGATATCGTCAGTGAGTCTCGCAATCACGAACAACTGTGATCGATTCCTTACACGGAGCGATTGGCGAAGTCTCAGGGCGAAACGAAGAAGGTATCGATAGATTAACAGAGAAGAGCAGTACTGGGAGGCCTCCAGTACTTGAAGAAAACCATGATCCTCAAAAGATTCGGAACGGCACGCGCGGCCTCAGCTCGTTGAACAAAAAGGCTAGGTGTTCAGTCAGTAAGGACAGCGTCTCGCTAATAGTTGTGCGACCAATCGCTGAAGCCATTTCTGAAATCATCTTTGCGGCATACTCCCCTCTTGTGCTCTTCGTAACCCAAACGGTTTCCGTTCGATGAATAGTCGCCTCTTCCTCTGGTCGATCGTCGCTGCGCTGGCCGGATTTCTGTTCGGCTTCGACACTGTGGTCATCTCCGGCGCCGAGCAGCCTATTCAGTCGCTCTGGAATCTTTCACCATGGATGCACGGCATTGTCATGGGTAGCGCTCTCTACGGCACTGTTTTAGGTGCCATTTGCGGTGCGTGGCCAACCGACCGGCTGGGCAGAAAGAAAACGCTGTTGTGGGTTGGAGTGCTGTATTTCGTCTCTGCAGTGTGGTCGGGGGTAGCGACTGACGCTTGGACGTTCAGTATCGCTCGCTTCATCGGTGGGCTGGGCGTTGGTATCTCAACGGTTTGTGCGCCACTCTACATTGCAGAAATCTCGCCGGCCGATAGACGGGGGCGACTGACTGGTATGTTTCAGTTCAATATTGTCTTTGGAATCCTCGTGGCATTTGTCACTAATTGGCTCCTCAAAGGATTCAGCGGTGAGAACGATTCGCGCTGGATGATGGGATCGGAAGCTCTTCCAGCCTTGGCCTACACCCTCGCATGTTTCATCATTCCAGAGAGCCCGCGCTGGCTGCTCGCACGTGGCCGCTTTACCGAGGCGAAGGCCGTCCTGCACGCCATCTCGCCGACAGCAACTGCAGAGGAAGTCGAGCGTACGGCCGCTGCAATT
>JAIXVG010000167.1 GCA_027483145.1 Planctomyces sp. | reverse complement strand
GCTTACGAGTCGCCGTCACTCGAACTCGCCTTCCCCAAAAGGGCCTCACGATGTCGTTCAACAGCCCAGCGGGAACGCTGATGTTATGTACGTTTCCATGATCATCCTTAACTCCGAAGATTGGCATTCCACTACGGGTCTTATCTGCCTTGTGGATTTCACCGACAATCTGCACGGTCTTTGAGTCATCTGTCTGCTCGTTGGTCATGGCTTGTGGTGGATGAGACAGAGAAGCCTCTCTTCGGTTGTCACCACGAATCGAAGTAAATCCGACGTTGTTGATTTTCTGACCATCCGGTGCGAGCTTCTTCGCCATTGCCCGAAAGTTGTTGAAGTAGGCATCGGAGTCGATTCTTTTCTTCAGAGAGTCACCTTTGCCTGCATTGAAATCATCGATGCACTCCAAGAAGTCATCGACTACATCTTGAGTACTGACACCCCAAGGCATGGTCAATTGCTGTTCTCGATCTGGACGTCCGAGTCGAATCGAAATTGCAAAACTTGCCGCACGAGGGACCGAGTAGAACACTTCGAATCCCTGCAAAGCATCTGCATTGGGTGCACCTGACTCTCGAAATGGAATCCCACGTAGCCTCTCTGCACCTCGTACCAACAGCTTCTCGACAACCTCAGCACGTTTGATGAATTGGGTTCCTTCGATGACGCCAAAGCCGACCGCTGAACCAGTCAGAGACATCTGGACCTCGCCGGGATCGAGATCGATGCCACGAAGACTCAAGTGGCGACTGAAATAGACTATTTCAAGTGCATCTCTAAGTTCATCACAAACTTCATCAGGTGGGTTTCCAGTCAATCCGAGTGCGATGAGCTTCTCGGCCTGACGGAACTCTCGACAATCGATTCCCAGACTGGCAGCACTGCGAAAGAGAACGGATCGAGTTGGTTCGGCATCAAAGTTGTCCTTGAGCAAAAGGGCTGCTTGCCTCTCTTTCTCGAACGCTTCCCGAAATAGGTTCTCAGCCTTTTCATAGTCTCCCTGCAAGTCAGAGACATACGCTTCGTTTGCCGCTTTCATGGCTTCGGTATGAAGTCGATTCACGGTCTTTACGTCGGTCATCTTTCACCCACTTCTGCTTGAGGGCGTCCGAACTCGACGACAACGGCGTAGGCCGTGAGCTTCGTACTATCCGATGCTTTCGTCTGTTCCAGCTTCTTTTTCACACGACTTGCGAACTGAGAAGCTGTTCCATGCAAAATGCCAGAGACTTCAAGGCGAGCCGTAGTCTGAAACGGCAAGGTGTTCTCATCCTCTTCTGGCCCAATCCAGTAGTCAAAGCCAGTTCCCTTCTTGGATTGACGAACAACCGTCAATCCTGTGAGTTTGCGAAGAAGAATGATGGCAACACCACAGGCACCGTGCTCGGTAGCACGCTCCATGTCGTTGTGTGTTCGACGCATCGCTTCGGAAACTGCGGGGCGAGTCAGCAGGTATTGAGGAACCTCGATCTTTTTGAGATGCAGTTGAATCGGATCAGAGTGACCACGGTCTTCCAGACATACGGCAGCAGCCTCGGCAAGGACGCCCCCCATTGCACTTGTTAGTGCGGGCATCCCGGCACTGAGATCATCCAGATCGAGTGTGACAATCTCTTCCATTTGGCCCTCTACCTCTCTCCACCGTACTGCTCCAACAGGGCGTCCATCTCCTTGTCGTTCAAATTGGCGACGACTCGAAACACGTCTGGTCGCTCGAAAACTCTTTTCCGAATCGGACTTGGCGCCTTCTAGGCCAGCAGCAGGAGTTGCTTCTCATTGGCGTCAAGTTCGACAGCCGGTTTGTGGATTGATTTCTCCGTTAGTCCGTGACCTTCTTCGAGTTTATGGTTCTCGATCTTCGAGATGTAGGTAATCCCGACGCCAACCTTCGCTGCCAGATCACGCGGCGTGAGTTGCTTCGCCTGTCGGAGTTCTCGGATGGTTTCGCCGAAGGTCATACCGATCGCCTGCTTGCTTGACACGTTGCGGCATCGTAGGCTGATTAAAGTTCTAAATCAACAAGTTGGGCGTCCACGAAGCACGCCAACTGATCACCAAAAGCCCGAGGGCAAGCTCCTGCCTGTCTTCCTAGGGTATTTACGGGCGTGATCGTTGCTAGTACCCTTCGCGGGGTTGCCCAGGTTGGCGTCTTCGCCTACCTGGGGCCGAAGGCTAAGAGGCTGAGTTGTAACAAGCCGCAAGATTCACTGACCTCGCTCGGCTGCGCCGCCCCGGTAGGCTCGCCGACGAGGCAATCGCGGTCACCGGCGAAACATTCTGAATTGCCGATCGCGTCAAGTGGCATTCCCGACAAGGAACCAGAACATGGATAAGTTCTCACATCCAGGTCTTCTTTGGTTCATCGCATTTGCGACCGTTTTCGTCACAGCCGGAATTGTCAATCAGGTTGCATTCTGGCGTGAGATAGAACCTGTCCTCAGAAGTTTGGGACATCGCTACGACTTACTTTCACTAAGACGGTACCAAAACGGCTTTTGGGCCACGCTTTTTGAATACAAGCGATTCCAGATTGCGGAGAATAGACCGTTGACCTGGTGGTGGGCCTATTGGTTTTCACTGTGGACTACGGTGATTACTTGGCTGGGGTGGGTAATTCTCGTATTTGGAACGTCCCCATGACACGCAATAGAACTGGCGGGGTGGCCCAGTTTGGCGTCATCGCCTGGCTGGGGCCGAAGGCCAAGAGGCTGAGCTGTAACAAGCCGCAAGATTTACTGACCTCGCTCGGCTCCGCAGCCCCGGTAGGCTCGCCGACGAGTCAACCGGGACCACCCGCGAATACCCCAGAATGGCAGGCAGGAGCCTGCCCTACTTTGACTAACCCAACTCGCACGGCTCACAGAGCCGTGGCACCCAATCTCAACCGGGCCACCCCGCCAATTTGGACGGACTTTAGTGCCAATACTATTGAGCTAGAAGGCTGTGGCTCAAAGTGGTGATTCGGTCTCTATGTTTCCCAGATGGTGAGCGGCGCCGTTAACTGACTCAGAAGACCTTTTTTTGAGGCTCTCTCCTGATGATTTATTTGCCGAACTACACAGGAATGAGATTTCTCTGTCTGGCGATTGCTGCTATTGCGGTGATTGGACAACCCACGGGTTGCTTGAAGTCAGTTCCAAGTACTCCGCTGACGATAGAAAACTTGGTTGCCGCCAGCAACGGTCGTATTGCCTATTCTTCGATTCATAAGCGAGGATCCCTTTCAAGCACTGCCATAATTGAAGGCAACTCAAGTGATGCTGCCAGCGAAGAGCTTTGTCGAACGTTACTGATGTCGCTAGTGCCATTTGTAGTCATCGGACCAGCCGACGAAGATCGTTGGGTAAACCCTGAGTTTGACTTCGTTTATCAATCCGGCCGAAATCCGCTGTTTTTTGATGTCTTATTGCGGCAGTCGGACATTTTGTTTCGGTTTGGTCGGTATGAGTACTCGGGTGGAGACCCGGTGAAATTTGCTTCAACTGTCGAATCTATACTAGGTCGGCAGCAAGAACGGGCGATTGCTAAACCTGTCAATTCTCGCTGACAGCACAACGATTAGCGGATGGTTGTCATGCTTGCAAAGTTTGGTTCATTCTTCGTTATCGCACTTTTTCAAAGTGCTCTGCTGTTGACCGTTACTTTTCTGTGCGTGCAGTCAGAAAGCGAGGCCACCAGCTCAGTTTTGCTATTGATCTATTGCATGCAATTCGGGGCTTGTTTCTGCCGAATGCTAGGTGTTTTTTCTTCAAAATCGCACCTTTCGCGAATGGTATTTTCGGTGCTGATCGTGATCCTTTGTTCCTTAGTCATTACAGCAGCAATAGCACCGACTCTTGCAGGATTGAACGGTGTGAAGAGAAAGTATGGCCACCCCGCGGCTAGAGGAAGTCTTCAAAATCAATTCGACGTTTTGGTTGAGATCACAATCCAACCAGTTCAGCATCAGAGTTTGGACCAAATCGGCTGGATTGGAAACGTCTCGGCTGCTCGTCAAAAGACCCCGACCAATTGCGTGGTCGGCTTGGCGGCAACTTGAAGACTGATTCTCAGGCAGATTGAAACCGGCACTAAAAACCACTGGCGGCCCAAAGCGACCGACAGTGCCACCCGACGCCAATGCGATGCGTTGCAAGTGTATATGGCTAAACACGTTGCAATTTATGGTGGTTGGGGGGACAAAGCTCCAGACAGATCGGTTGGCGGCCTCAGTTGACCACTTTTGTGGGGCGGACCAGCGGGAAACGAGTGTCGGAGGGGGGAAATTTCGTAACATAGGCTCTGTTCAGTGCAAGTTCTCCCGGTGGCTGTTGGCTACTGGCGGGTCGAAGCAGGCTGCTGGCGAATGGACCGGTCGCGGGGATTGGTGATCTTCAGACTTGATTTCGAACGACAAAGCGAGACGCAGTTTGGAGCGGAATTCGACTGAAGCAGCGAACGAAGCCGAGCTAATGCCCGATTCGCAGTTGATGCAGCGGGTCCAGGGTGGGGACTCGGAGGCGTTTGCGCGATTGGTCGAAACGCATCAACGGGCTGTCCATGCCTTTCTGCGCGTGCGACTGACGCAGCCGGGCGATGCAGAGGACCTGACCCAGGAAGTCTTTCTGCGGTGTTATCTGGCTCGGCAGCGGTTTGACCGCAACTGGCCGGTCAGGCCGTGGCTGCTGGGGATTGCGCGAAACCTGTTGCGCGAGCGGATTCGTGATCTGAAGCGCCGCAAAGAAGTGGTTTGGACCGAGCTGTGTCTCGACCTCGAGGCGATTGGCCACTTCTCCGACGCACAGGCGGACGATGTAGCTGATGCGTTACCGGGTTGCCTGGAAACACTGGGACCGAGCGCGCGGCAAGCCATCGAATTACGCTATCGCAGCGAGCAGCGACTCACCGAAATTGGACAGCTACTAAGGCGGAGCGAAGGGGCGGTGAAGCTGCTGATGCATCGTGCCCGACTTGCCCTTAAAGAGTGTTTGGAACGCAAGCTTCGGCAAAGCGAGCATGATCTATGAAAAGTGATGATGAGTTAGCACAGATCATCGTCGAGCAAGACCCTTCCGAGATTGGAGAGGCTGAGCTTGAGGCCATTCGTACTCGGCTGGGGACATCGGCCGTGATTCGCGAAGCGGTCAGGTCGCGACTGGAGGTCGATCAGGGGCTGGTGCAGTTACTGGCCCCGGTTAACGTGAACCTGCGGGCGATTTTGCAGCAGGACGCTAAAGTGCGTCGTGGACCATGGCTGGCCGCATTGGCAGCCGTATTAGCGGTGGTGGCCATTGGGGGTGGGCTGTGGTTTGTGGCAGGTCGGCCTCAAGCAGAAAAGAGCCGCACCGATGTCAGCCCGCAGATTGCCAAAGCTGATGGGACGGTAGAGGCCCAGCAGGGGGATCGATTGCCTGCGGCGCAGATGGGTCACTCGCTCGATGCGGCTGGCCGTATGGATGGAGCGGTGGGTGAACCGGCTGCTGAGGTGACGATGGCGGCAGGTCCTGCAGAGCAGTCTGGCGAAGCAGCGCTAGTGATGGCTGCAGTACCGACTGGGACCGGCGCGGCCGGGGCTGGCACGAACGAGGCTAACCCCGCAGCTGGTTCGACTTTGCCGCCAACCGCAAAGCAGGTTGCTGAGCCAAAGCCTGCGGTTGCCAACGTGTGGGATGATTCACTGGGACCAAAATCGAAAGTCTGGCCCGCGAGAAGTGAGCGATGGGTTGATTGGACCAACGATCGGCGGCTCGATGAGATTGGCGAGACGACGTTTCGCAAATGGTTTCGGCCAGTCGCGGGGCAGAACCTTGAAGTCTTTGGCGAGCAATCGGGACGAAAACGGGTGCTGCGTGTTACCGGGCAGGCTGAACTTGCAGCTCCGTGGGTCGCCGAGGCACGGTGGCGATTCTCGATGTACGACATTCAGCATTTGCAGCTAGGTGCATGGCGCGGCGGGGAAGGCTTGCTACTGAAGTTTTATCCGCATCACTATCACAACGTCTGGGGTGCGTATACGGCGGCACGGCAAGGGACTGACGGGAAGCCGGTCCTCAAGAAGTTGCTGGCGACCGATGGGTCGGCTTATGCACGAACACGAAATGGCCTATTCGATTTGATGTGGCAACAAGGGGAACTGCTGCTGCTAAAAGGAGAGTTAGTTCTGATGCGGGTCCCCTGCCCCGAACAGCCAGAACAACTAACGATTGCGGGTGAGTTTCGACTACGCGGGTTTACAGTAGATCGGTGTGAGCCTGTTGCTCTGCCACGAGAATCGTCGCGTGAAGCAGAACTGGTTGCGAAGTCCCCTGCTGAGATGGACTGGCAGTTTGTTGAGACGCAGCCTGATGCGATTCGCCGGATCGATCGGGGTGATGATGGTTCGGTGGTTTGCTCTGGGAAATGGCAGGGTGGGCCGACGCACTGTTATGTGACCGCTTCAAGCCACAAACTGGTGGAATACATTGCCCATGTTGAGGCGAGTAGCGCTGGAGCTGGATTCTATTTGGGAAATGAGAAGGGTGAGCCGCTGGTCAAACTGGCCTTTCATCGTGATCAGCATTTGCAGCAATTGATGGTGGCGCTGGTTCATCCGCACGATAACCGGGATAACTGCCAGTATGACGCAGTTCATCACATTGTGCCGCTGGCTGGTGAGCGAACATGGGTGAAACTGGCGCTGGGGCTTGATCGGGCACACTTCTACGTGAGCCCCGATGGCGAGCGATGGAGCTACTGTGGCGACCAAGCGTATGACTATTCGGGACAGGTGCGGACTGCCGGTCTGTGGTTTGGGCCACATAGTGAAGAGCGGCAGATTCGGTTGCATCAATGGCAGGTGCGGCGATATCGGTTGGCTGAGGAATTAGGACCAGCAAATGGGCAGCAGAAGATCGAACTGACAGCGGCCGAGCTGTCTGATCGGTATGCGTGGGAGACTCGTGCGAAAAACGAGTTTGCGAGCGCAAACGAGCGTGATCGAAACGTATGGATGGCTGTGCTGGCACTTGATCAAGGAGCCAACCGGTCATTGGGTGGTCACCTATGGGAAGTTCTGGGGCCACGCGTTGCCGAGCGTTTAGCGCTGGGTCAGGATGCGGGTGAGTCGGGCCAATTTGCTCAGGAAGTGTTTGAGGAATTAGGCTGGTTGGTTCCGAACGCTGATGATCAGAACTTGCGGCGGTTTGTGGGTTGGGTTGGAGACTGGGGCTTGACGCAGATACGGCGTCAGGTTGGGCCTGCAGGAGGAGCACAGGGAGAAGCGCGAGTTCGTTCTGCGGCTGCACGGCGCGATGCGGTCTATCGGCTGATTGCTAAATGTTCGATCAATCATGTCACCGAATGGAAAGAGGCGATCGAACGCTGGGAGCGGGCCGAGTGTATGGCTGCCTTGTTCGAGAGAGACTGGTCTGCAGCGCGGCGATGCGCTCAGGAAGTTCGATACTTCTCATGGCAGCTTCATCCCGACTGGCGTCCGCATGGCCAGTGGGAAGCGATGGATCAGATGGCTGACCTGGTGCTGAGACTGGCACGCGAGTATCAGGGGGATACATCGAGCGTTTCAGCAGGCTTACCGCTATTGTGGCGACACCCGTTGGTTTTACCGCGCAGCAAGGAAGCCTATAGCTGGCAGGCCGAATTGAATGCGGCGCTCCAGAGCGAATCGGCTCGCGAGGCAGCGAGAGTGATCAGTGGCTTAAAGGGGGAAGAACTGCAGGAGTTGTTAGTCGATTGGAGCGATCCGCAGTTGTCGTCGTCACTGGAGGTGCTGCTGGAGCGAACGTTGGCCGAGCATGGTTCGGTGGGGCATGCGATTCGATCGGAGTTTGCACCGCTGGGCGCGGTTCGGCTGAAGCAAAGCATTGCTGCCGGGAACTTGCAGGGGGTTGCGGCTACGCTGTTTCAGTTTCCACAAACGACCGCGGCAGCAGAAGGGGCAATGTGGTTAGGCGACCGGGCGATTTCACTGGGGGATTATCTGGTCGCGGGCCACTTTTACGCCAAGGCCTGGCCGGGACTGGCGAAGGATCGAAAGTCAGGTCTGTTAGGAAGAATGGTGCTGGCACATACGCAAATGAACGGTAAGCGTGATACCGACTTGACGATCGAAAAGCCATTTTCTGCGGAAGCATTAACAGCCGGATCGGCCACTGAAGCGATTTCGAAAGCGCTGCAAGCTGGCGGTGATGTTAACACAACAGCAGCAGGCCAATCGGCAGAACCTTCGGTGAAGCCAACTTTGGAAGTTGGACGTTACCGGGCGGAGACGCTGTTTCGCTTTGAAGGTCCAGGCGGAGGAAACACGAGTAAACATGAGTATGCTCAATCGGACGCGTTGGGCCTGCAAATGGCGATTACCGCCAGGGGAGACCAGACACTTGTCAATAATCGATTTGGGGTGACGGCTTGGGATGCCAATAGCAAACGAATTGCCTGGAACTCGCAAGTGGGGGGGGAGACCGATGAAGCCTACAGTTATCAGTTCGAGTCTTCAAAACTAGTAGAGCGAGATGGGCTGCTGATTTGGCGCCGCCTCGGTAAATCGTATTCAGAGCTGATTGGACTAGAGCGTGATACGGGCAAGGTGAGCTGGCAATTTCATCCCAAAGAGGGGGTTGTGTTAGGGCAGCCCCTGTTGTTTGGTAACGAGGTTCACTGCGTTGTTGCCGATCGGGGGGAGGAGAATTTCAGTGATTTGAAGTACGTGCGGCTGGAAGCAGCGACTGGCAAAGAGCGAACTTCTCGGCCACTCTTTACCTTTCGAAATGTCTGCGATGGCAAGTTGCCCTGCGCGATGCTGGCGACCGATGAGGGGACGTATGTTTCGCTGGCCGGGGTGACGATGCTGGTCGATCGCGTGGGCGAGGTGCGTTGGTTAAGGCGGCATGTGCGTGTGCCGTGGCCGATAGATGACTTGCGATATCGAGGAGCGTCGCGCGATCCGTTGATGTTGCCTGCTGGGTTATGCGTTGCCGCTGAAGGTGGGCGAACGGTCTCGATGCTGAAGCCCGCAACGGGGGAGCAAGTGTGGGAAACGGTTGTTCCTGAACTCTACGGGGTTTTGGGAGGGACTGCTGAACTTGTGCTGGCAGCGACATCAACCGGGATTGTCGCTCTTGATAGTGCGACCGGTGCGGTTCGCTGGAGTTACGAGCTTCCGCAGCGGCTAGAGCTGTTCCATGTCGGCGAAGGGCTATTGTGCGTTGGTAAGCGGCTGAAAACTGGCCCCGATGCGGGGAAGCCGGCCTTAGTGTGGCTGGATACTGCGACTGGAGCAGAGCTAGCGGTAGAAACGCTAGCCGGGGAGTTTGGAGCCGAAGCGGTGCTGAGTAGCCTCACCCATACGCCCCAGGGCTGGGTGATTAGTTGGGCTAATCACTGGAGTGATCCCCAGCGGCAGATCGCGAGGCTGGTCCCGCTGGGTGGGTAGTAGGATGTGAATGCGTGTTTTCAAATTGCCCGCCGAGCCGACCACGCAAGTGGTCGGGTGCATT
>JAIXVG010000597.1 GCA_027483145.1 Planctomyces sp. | reverse complement strand
TGTCTGAAGCGATTGGAGCGGGTTGTTTTCAAACTTGTGCTGAACCAGTGTGCTTTATGGGTCTGGCACTGTTGGCGATCGGGAGAGAATCGAAGGGTTAAGGTGGCCCAACTGCTCCTACGGTTCCCACCACTCGCGGAAGAGTCTACGATGCATTTGCAGGGTTGCAGTCTGCGTGCTGTTTGATGCACGCAAGGCAGTTTATGGGCAGCCCCGAAATTCGGTGGTTTGCGGCGGGCGATTCTTTGGATAAAGCAGCGATTCATGTATAGCGCGTGCGGAGTTTCGCGATTGACGAATGCGGCGGAGGCTGCGGCAGAAGCGTGTCAGGCTGTGTTGGCATCGCTGGCAGGTCAGCAATGCGATTTGGCAGTCGCTTTCGTTACCGCCAGTTTTTCTCGGCAGCTTGAATCAGTGGTTTCCACGATTCAGCATGCGCTCGGGCCGACCAGACTGCTGGGCTGCACGGCTGAAGCGGTGATCAGTAACCGCGAGGAAATCGAAGATCAACCCGCGGTTGTGGTCTGGGCGCTCGGAGGCCATGGACTGAAGCTGCATCCTTTTCGGGTCCGATTTGAGCGAACCCCGGACGGAATCGCTTCGATCGGGCTACCTGAGGTTGATGAGCTGGACGCAAGCCAATGCCGGGCGGTGTTGGTTCTGGGTGAACCTTACTCGTCCGTTCCCGAAAGTCTGCTTGCCCACTTTAGCAGCGAATTGCCAGGTGTGCCGGTGGTAGGTGGCATGGCAAGTGGCGGTGGTCCCGATGAGAACGGACTGATCTTTGACGCCGATGTCATTCGCGAAGGGGCAGTTGGATTGATCATTGAGGGAGGTCCCTTGGTGACAACGGTTGTTTCGCAGGGCTGTCGCCCGATTGGGACGCCGTTTGTGGTGACAAAAGGGGAACGAAATCTGATTCACGAATTGGGGGGCTTAACTCCTCTCAAGCGGTTGCAGGAACTTTACCCGGGCCTGTCGTCGCGCGATCAGCGATTGATCGAGCAGGGATTGCATTTGGGGATTGCGATGAGTGAGCTGCGGGAAGAGTTTCGACGTGGAGATTTTTTGATCACGAATGTAATCGGGGCAGATCGAAATACAGGGACGGTGGCGATTGGGCATAGCATTCGAGTGGGGCAGACCGTTCAGTTTCATTTGCGCGACGCGGCGACTGCCGACGAAGATTTGACTCAGTTGCTGGCTGCGGTCGATTGTCCGAGCGGGTTTGCTCCGGCTGCAGGCCTGATCTTCAGTTGCAACGGCCGTGGTTCTCGGATGTTTTCGCAGCCACATCACGATGCAGGCTGCGTTGCCAAGCAGTTTGGTGATTTACCTGTGGCGGGCTTGTTTGCACAAGGAGAGTTTGGTCCGGTTGGTAACACCAGCCACATTCATGGTTATACAGCGAGCGTCATTTTGTTTTTGAATCAGGTTGACCGGTGATGAGATGAGATGGTGATGACGGGAAGTGCATAACGGCTGATTCTGGTTGCCAAGTCGGTCCGACGTGTTGTCCCGGTTTTATTCAGTGGGCGAACCGGCACCCCATGGGCGGTGATGGCAATTAGAAATGGGCAGTGAGCGTTATTCATGCTAGTTCGAGATTTGAGCCAGACGCGGATTCGTGGGGGATATGTTTCCATTGGAAACTTCGATGGCGTGCATGCCGGTCACCAGCGAATGGTAACCACACTGAAGCGATGGGCGAGAGCAGCCAGCGTGCCAGCCGTCGTCATGACGTTCGATCCTCACCCGTGGGAGTTCTTGAGGCCTCAGGGGGCGCCCCCATCGCTGACAACGCTTGAAGAACGGGCCCGGCTGCTGTCGCATTATGGGGCGGACTACGTTGTCGCCTATCCGACCAGCCAGGCGCTTTTGGCATTGAACCCCGATGAGTTCTTTCACGAGGTGATTGAAGCCAAGTTGGGAGCCAAGGGGCTGGTTGAAGGTCCTAATTTTTTCTTTGGGCGAAACCGGGAAGGTAATATTACGCGGCTGCGAGGGCTATGTGATCAGGCGGGGATGTCGCTTGAGGTTGTTCCGCCAGTAATGGTTGAAGACCAGCTGGTCTCTTCGAGTGTTATTCGCTCGCTGCTGATGGCTGGTGACGTGAACCATGCGGTTTCGCTGTTGGGCCATTTATATCGGGTGCAGGGGCGAGTGGTCAGCGGGGCTGGTCGAGGGGGGAAGCTAGGCTTTCCAACCGCCAATTTGGAGTTGTGCGAAACGATAGTGCCGGGGGTGGGAGTCTATGCTGGCGAGGCGTTGGTTGGGGATCAGCGGTATGCCGCAGCAATTCATATCGGTCCCAATCCGACATTTGGTGAGCATTGCAAAAAGTTGGAAGCACACATCATTGATTTTACAGGGGATCTGTATAGCAAACAGATTACAGTCGCCTTTCGGGAGCGATTGCGAGATATCAAGAAGTTCGACGGCGTGAGTGACCTTCAGGAGCAGTTGAAGCAGGATATCGCCAGTGCCGCCAATTGCTTTGTGCATCATGATCATGGGTTTTAGACCATAGGGCTGGATTTGGCTGCTGAACGGTGCCAGGTTTATTGTTCGGTACGATCACCCGATTCTTGCCGATATTGATGTGGCAGCAGGTCAAACGTTACTGCGCGATTCAACGGCGACTTGCAAACGAGTGGGGCTTATTCGATGATCGATGGCTTCAATAACCTGTAAATTGGTTCGACTTAGAGCGACAACTAGCCTCTCGGCATGGTGAGCAGGCTGACTACGCTCCCTTTCGACATCCGCTACTGATTCCGCATAAACGAAAAAGAGACATATGACAATCGATTGGGCGAAGCTCAGCCAGTTCATTGCACGGCATGACCGATTTTTGGTGTCGAGCCATGTTCGCCCGGACGCAGATGCGATTGGCTCATGCCTGGGGATGGCCTATCTGCTTGAGTCGCTGGGGAAGCAGGCCACGATTGTCAGCCCTTCTGCAGTCCCGCCGAGCCTTGCGTTTCTTGATCCGGAGCGGAAGGTCAAACACTTGGGGCAGGACATTCATGTCTCGGAATTGGCTGCGGCTCAGGCTCATGTGATTGTTGATACCAGTGCCTGGGCGCAACTGGCTGATGTTGGCAAATGGCTGAAGACG
>JAIXVG010000228.1 GCA_027483145.1 Planctomyces sp. | reverse complement strand
TACTCGCGTCGATACCAACGGCGACATTGTGCTGTTGGAAGATCAAGATCGCTCGCGCTGGAATCGCGACTGTATCGACGAAGGGCTGCGGCTCATTTTCCGCGTCATGAGTTCCAGGCGACTTGGCGTTTACTCGCTTCAGGCCGCGATCGCCGCCGAACACGCACGAGCCGCTACAGCTTCCCACACAGACTGGCGACAGATTGTGGGGTTGTATGATGCGCTGCTTGAGATCAACCCCTCTCCCGTCATCGAACTCAATCGCGCCGTGGCGGTGGCCATGCATGACGGTCCGCAAGCGGGGTTAGAACTGCTCGAGCCGCTCCTCCTTCGAGACGAATTGACCAACTATCATTTGGCTCATGCGGCCAAAGCAGACTTATTGCGGCGGCTCGGCAAACTCAGCGACGCTATTGACGCCTACGAGCTGGCGATAAGCCTCGCCCGACTGGAGCCCGAGAAGAGATACTTGTCTCGCAGACTGCAAGAAACGCAGGCGCCGCTGAAGTCGTGATTCCGCACGACGGCTGGAACCGTTCCAGTCAATCCTGCGCAAGTCGTTGCCCAATAACATCTTGCGAACTTCACGAAAAATGAGCCGCGACTGTCGATTTCGTGTCGCGCCACTCGACTATTGGGTGAAAGTCGAGGCCGCTTGGCTGCCAACTCGCAAATCAGAAGGGGAATCAGCGATGAAAGTCATCGTGTTTGTTAAAGCCACGCCGAGTTCCGAGGCTGGCATGATGCCCAGCGAGAAACTGCTAACGGACATGGGGAAGTACAACGAAGAGTTGGTTCAAGCCGGCATCATGAAGGCCGGCGAAGGCCTGAAGCCAAGCAAAGAAGGAGTGCGAGTTCGGTTCAGCGGGGCGAACAGATCTGTCACTGATGGACCTTTCGCTGAAACTAAGGAACTCGTCGCAGGGTTCTGGATATGGGAAGTGCGGTCGATGAAGGAAGCGGTTGAGTGGGTGAAACGCTGCCCGAACCCAATGACTGAAGACTCAGACATTGAGATTCGTCCAATGTACAGCATCGAGGACTTCGCCGAGTGGGACCCAACCGGACAATTCGAACGCGAAGAGCGCGAACTCGCAGCCCGAATTACCGCCATGTCCGACGACGAAGCGGCTATCCGCCGGTTGATTGCGGCCTGGTCACAAGCCTTGGAAGCGAAAGACTTGGACGGACTTGTCGCTGACTACGCCGACGACGCCGTCTTGTTCGATGCCATCCCGCCATACAAAACCGTTGGAAGGGAGGCCATTCGCCAAGTCTGGGCCAATTGCCTGCCGTACTTCCCCGAACGGTTCAAGTCCGAACATCGCGATATCGTGATTCATGTCACTGGGGATACGGCCATCATGCACTGTTTACACCACTTCATTCCCGAATCACCCGATCATCCCTGCGGGCAGACATGGATGCGTGTGACGGTCGGTTACCAACGCATCGACGGGAAATGGAAGTCCGTCCATGACCATATCTCCATCCCATTCAACCCGATGAACAACCAGGCGTGGATGATTCGCGACCCAGATGCGGTTGACGTGCCGGACTATGGCGCGACGAATTGAACCTAAGCGGATCGAACGCGTCACGCACTCACACGATTCCAAAGGAGAAACACCATGACCTGCAAAATGTGCGTAAACCTTCCCGTCAAAGACCTTGAGCAATCAATGGGCTTCTTCAAAGCCCTAGGCTATTCGTTCAACAAACAATTCTCGGATGAAACCGGAGCGTGCATGGTCATCAGCGAAGAGAACTACGCCATGCTTCTGACTGAATCGAAGATGCAACAATTTACTCCGCGCCCAATCGCGGATGCAGCAACGTCAACCGAAGTTATCATTGCTTTGTCATGTGAGTCGCGGGAAGAGGTCCGGCGGTTGGTAAGTGCCGCACTTACCCTGGGCGGCTCCCGCGTATGCGAATCACAAGATTACGGCTTCATGTTTCAAGACGGATTCCAAGACCTCGATGGCCACATCTGGGAGTTCTTCTGGATGGACCCGAGTCACGTTCAGCAAAACGAGAAGTAGAAAACGACGACCAAGTCGCGAGATAGCGTCTCTTTCCCAACCGACGATTCGCCCTCTATTCCTAATCCACAACTAACAAGGGTGCTCTTCGATGAAATTTGTTTGTCTCGGTTATGCAGATGAAAAACTGTTCTCCTCAATGTCGCCTGAAGATCTGAAGCTATCCATGGATCGATGTTTTGCTTACGACGATGAACTTCGCCGCGGAGGACACTTTCTCGGTGGAGAAGCGTTAGGATCGGTTACGTCAGCTGTCACGCTCCGCATGCTGAATGGCAAAGTTGAAGTTACCGATGGTCCATTTGCGGAAACCAAAGAGACACTTGGTGGCATACTGTTTCTGGAGGCGCGCGATCTCGACCATGCGGTTGAACTGATGTCGAAGCATCCGGGGGTTGGGATCGGACCGTTCGAAATCAGACCTGCTGATGAAACGATCAACGCATTGATTGCAGCTCGCAATGCTGCGTTTGAACAGCAGAATTGACTTAGCGTACAACCGTTGTATGACACCTTCATTGCCACTCGGTAACTTCATTTGAGATTAATCATGACACCCGCCAAAAACACCATCTGCATTTGGTACGAGAGCTGTGCAGAGGAGGCTGCCCGTTTCTACGCCCAGACATTTCCTAATTCTTCTGTTGGAGCGACGCATCGCGCCCCCAGCGATAACCCATCAAGCAAGGAGGGCGACGTATTGACCGTCGAATTCACCGTGCTGGGAATTCCCTGCATCGGACTGAATGGCGGGCCCGGCGTCGAGCATTCTTGGGCCTTCTCGTTTCAGGTGGCCACGGCTGACCAGGCCGAAACCGATCGCTACTGGAACGCCATCGTCGGCAATGGCGGCGAGGAAAGTCAGTGCGGTTGGTGCAAGGACAAATGGGGAATCAACTGGCAGATCACGCCGACCGCCTTGACCGAGGCGTTCAAGAGTTCCGACCGTGCTGCTGCGAAGCGGGCATTCGATGCGATGATGACCATGAAGAAGATCGATGTGGCCGCGATCGAGGCCGCTGTCCGTGGGTAAGTACATCTCCGACAATAGCGGACAGTTCTTCAACAAGGAAAGAGACATGTCACCCAAAGCAAAACTCATCACCGGCTGGGTGCTGACCGGACTCGTCGGCCTGTTCCTGATCGGAGCCAGCGGCATTCCGAAGTTCATCGACTTTCCAGGGAAGACTGAGATGTTCGAACATCTCGGGATCACGTCCAATCTCTCACCAGTTCTCGGCGTCATTGAAGTTACCGTCGCACTACTGTTCCTAATCCCTCGTACGTCATTTATTGGGGCGATTCTGACGACAGGCTATCTCGGCGGAGCCGTCTGGACGCACTTGCGAGTCGGCGACCCCTGGTTTTTTCCAATCATCATCGGGGTCATCATGTGGGTTGCCTTGGGCTTGCGAAAGCCGATGATTTTCTCGCTGGCCCTCGGGAACGCCCCTCATTCGGAGCCAGTACCATCATGAGTCAGTCGAGCAATCAGATCCACGAAGTCTTCCCGTACCTCCGAGTTTGCAACGCGGTGGAAGCCATCGCGTTCTACACAACGGTCTTCGGAGCGAAAGAGCGATTCCGTTTAGCCGAGCCAACCGGCCGGATAGGGCATTGCGAACTCGAAATCGGAAACATTGTCCTGATGCTGTCGGATGAGTATCCCGAGTACAATATTCGGGGACCGCAAGCTCCCGGAGCGACCGGCTGCTTGATTCACCTGCATGTCGATAACGCCGATAAAATGGCTTCCAAAGCCATCACTGCCGGAGCGATCATGGTTCGCGAACCAACAGACGCTTTCTATGGCGAACGTTCTTGCACCATCCGCGATCCATTTGGTCACGAGTGGATGCTCGGTCACGAGATCGAGCAAGTCGCGCCAGCGGAAATGCAACGGCGATTCACTGCGATGTTCGAGGGCCAATCATGAAGTACATGTTGTTGATCTACGGGGCAGAGACTTGCTGGACGGAAGACGAGCGCCGTGATTGCATGCTCGAATCGATGGCGATTTGCGATGAACTGGCTGCGCAAGGGAACTGGCTCGACTCTTCACCGTTGCATTCGGTGACTACAGCCACATGCGTGCGGGTTCGCAATGGCCATATACAAGTGACAGATGGACCCTTCGCAGAGACTACAGAACAGCTCGGGGGCTACTACGTCATCGATGTCGAGGACCGTGAAGAAGCGATCGCCATTGCCAGCCGCTTACCACCAGCCAAGAAGGGGACTGTCGAAGCTCGCCCACTTCTTCCATTGCCAGATTCGTTGTCGCTCCCTGAAGTGACAGGCCGTGATCAAGCCGCAGGCAGTTCAGAGCAATCGAAAGACTATCTCATCCTGTTGTACGCAGAGGCCGGTGCCTGGCCCCCCGAAGAGTACGCCCCCGCCTTGGCCGAGTCGGTGGAACTCTGCCACGAACTCCATCGGCTGGGGCAGTATGTTTCGGCTGCCCCCTTGCAACCGCCGGAAACTGCGATCTGCGTGAGTCTTCGTCATGGTAGCCCAATGATCGCCGATGGCCCGTTTGCCGAAACGAAAGAACAGCTCGGCGGCTATTTCCTAATCCGTGTGGCCAATCTGGACGAGGCCATTGCCATCGCCTCACGAGTCCCCGGATCGAGACGAGGAACCGCCGAAATTCGTCCCCTGTTTCCATTGCCCGAGCGATAGGGAATGGGGACCATGGCGAAACGGATCTCCGATTCTGTGTCGATCTACTTTAACGACGGGAGTGTGTCCCGTCTTTGGCCACTTCACATCTCTGACCCTCGCAGGAGCCATCATGTCTACAATTACGTTTACGACATCTCGAATTCTCTTGGCGGCTGCTTTCTGCTGCGTCAGCGTAGCGTCCTTTGCCCAAGAACCCCAGAAACCCGGTCCCGAGCATGCCGAATTGAAAGCACTGGACGGGACTTGGGATGCAGTGATGGAGATGGGTGGCCAGAAGTCGAAAGCGACGGCGACGTACAAAACAATCTGTGGCGGGATGTGGATCGCCAGTGACTTTGAATGCGATCTGGGCGGCGTTCCGTTCCAGGGACACGGGATGGACGGATACGACCAACTCAAGAAGAAGTATGTCGGCTATTGGTTCGATTCGATGACCAGCGCCCCGATGACCATGGAAGGGAATTTCGATGCCGACCACAAGGTTCTCACGATGACTGGAACCTCCCCTGGCCCGGATGGAAAACCACAGAAGTTCCGCACGACGACCGAAACGAAGGGACCGGACCAGATGACTTTCAAGATGTTTATGGCCTCGCCTTCCAATGGCAAAGAAGAACTGGCATTCACCATTGAGTACACGCGGAGGAGGTAAGCTGCTCTCGCCTGATGGCCCCAACTCACTCGGAAAGGTTCAACGTGTCCGCATCGACGATCACCCCGTACCTCGACTTCGCAGGTCGTTGCGAAGAAGCCCTGAAGTTCTATAGCCAGGCCTTGGGTGCCAAAGTCGACTTGGTCATGCGGTTTAACGAAAGCCCGGAGCCAACGCCGCCTGGAATGCTGCAATCCGGCTTCGAGACGAAGGTGATGCACTCTTCGTTCACGGTCAATGGCGTGCGGCTAATGGCGACAGATGGCTGCAATGACCAGTCGAAGTTCGACGGATTCCAACTCGCCCTCTCTGTGGCCACTGAAGCTGAAGCCCACCAGGCATTCAACGCACTGGCAGCAGATGGCAGCGTCGCGATGCCACTTTGCAAGACCTTTTGGTCGCCCTGTTTTGGGATGGTGTCGGATAAGTTCAAGGTCAGATGGATGGTGATGGTGCCAGGCGAATAGCCAGCATGAACCATTTGCCCAATGGTCTTCAATCCTCACCATTGTAGCGTATGACTTGCCGCACGGTTCCAGTAGGAATGAAATGATCTTGAGTTGCCACGCGTGCCTTCAAGTGTTGGTCAAGTATCACAAACAGTCTCAATGTCCCCGACTCCATTCGGTGCGGTAACCCGCACACTACAACACTGTTGATAGTCGTCGTGTCACTCACCGACCATCAACCACCGGCACCGCCCCGTAGGCACATTCGAAAATGGCTCGGGCGAAGAAGGCCTTCGGGAACGTCCCGTCAGCCCGTTGCAGAATCCCAAGCTGGACTAAATTGTCGATTGCTTTAGCTGCTGTGTGGTACGAGCTTACCCCCAGGTAGTCTTGTGCCCGTTTCACCGTGACAACAGGCTTCATGAAGAGCAGCTCGACGAGACGATGGGCGTTTCGTGGAGCCGGGGAAACCAGGGCCAGATAGTCTTTCTTCAGCTCATTGAATCGAACACAACGCCGAGCCGAGTCGTTGGCCTGCTCGATCACGCCATTAAGACAAAACTCGATCCACCCCTCCCAGTCACCATGAGTGCTGACCCTGAACATGTTGTCGACGTACTCTTGTCGATACCGTTCGAAGTACGGACTCATGTAAAGCCACGGCTGTCGATGCCCCAGGCTTTTGTAGATCGATAGCGCTAGCAGTAAGCGGCCGACCCGGCCATTTCCATCTTCAAACGGATGGATCGCTTCAAATTGGTAGTGAGCCAGGAACGCCCGAACCAGCGGGTCAATTCTGTTTCCCGGATCATCAAGGTTGACGTACTTTTCCAGATTGCTCATCAGCCGCGATACTTCGGCCGATGGTGGAGGAAAGTACCGCCCCCCTGATCCAATCTGGTTTTGAACAGTCCGAAACTCGCCAGGTCGTTTGTCCCGCCCTCGCACCCCATCCATCAGTACTCGATGCGTTTCTTTAAGCAATCGATTGCAAAGGGGAAGCTCTGCGAGGAGCCCACAACCATGCGCCAAGGCCAAGCTAAAGTTGTGAACCTCATTCCAGTCGGCCATTTCCCCCATGGCTGATGCCGGTTCCATCGGATCAAGCTCGTAGAGGAGTAGCTCTTCAGGGGTCACATAAGTTCCCTCGATCATCGACGACTTGATTGCTTCCTGTGTCTTCAGCGGTGTCAGCAGCAACTCGGGATCATGCAGCGTCTGACCAATCCCGTTAAGCGTTCCCAGCGACTCCTTGGCGCTGGCCAAAACGGGCCACAACCGGACGGGAAACTCCCAGTCTGGAGGGAGCTCCGCCGGTACAAACGCCCAATCCTTCCCGCGAAGGGTCGTGATCGGGGTCAGTTGTCCAGGGAATTGTTCACCAAACCTGGTGGGGTCCATCTCTAGCTCCCGGATGCAATCTCTCTCCACTACATTTCATTTTGCATCGCACAAATGCAATTCTACTGAGACCACTGCACAAAAATCACAAAAAAGTAACGACATATCCATACAAAATGCATTTTACTATAGAATAATGCAATTTTATTGATCAGCATTGCAAGCGCGATTCACGGGGCAGGCACTCTGCGGTACATAAAATTCTCGACGCCCCTTTTAGGAACGTGTTCGTCCAAGATGATCGAATCTCCCAGACAACCTCGCGGCTCTCAAAGAACCTAGAAGCTGGGCAAAGTCCGGTTTTGCAAACCTTTACTCAGCTTGACCACGATCAAAAAACGACCGTAAGCTTTATCTAATAAATGAGTTACGCGGCAGGCTCATCCAGGGAAGCTGGGGGCCAGATGTCGGCTGCTGAGACCGAACTCACCAAGGCAGCTGAGCATTTCGCCAATTGCGCGACCGATGGATGCCCGTGCAAACTGGGAAAACGAGCGAGGATCCCCCATGGCCTTTTGCCCAGAATGCAAGAAAGAGATGCCGACCACGGCGATCGTCTGCCCTCATTGCGGCTACGATTTTCCAGCATCTAGTCTATCCAAAAAATCGGCCCGGACGGGGTTTGCCTACTCTCCCTTAGCTGATGCAGCCCTGATCGTTGGAATGCTAGCCGCAACCGCCGGGGCGGCCCTGATGGGATATCTCTCCCTCATTGCCCTGTTCTCAGGAAATCTACGATTCGCGCTGGTTGACGGCCCGATTACCTGTTTGATTCTACTCAGCTCGCTGGTCGTCTTCTTGCGAGTTCAGCAGGCTGATTGATCATTGGACCAGCGAGGTCAAGAATTGGTCCGCAACACAGCGCTACCGTGCCAGCGTCAATTGATTTCGGCCGGCCCTTTGGCTTTTAGACATCGCACTGCGGGCAGCATCCAGCAGCAGTTCGCCGTCATCACCTGCGAGACAATCGGTGTAACCAAAGCTGGCAGTCACCAGCACTTCGGAACCGTTGCTCGCCTGTCGAAAGTGATGTTGCCGCACCATCAGCCGAAGTTGCTCGGCCAGTTGAGCACCATCCTCTGCGACATCGGGCAGCAACAACGCGAACAAGTCTGGTTCCAACCGGCAGACCAGGTCTTGTTCTCTGCTCCCTCGAACCACCAGGCTTCCCAGTTTTTGCTGCAGCGACTCGACATCAGCCGCACCTATGCGGCCTGCTAACTGAGCCGCCTTATCCATTTGCACAAGCAGCAGACCAGCAACCATTGAGGAACCATTCAGCCCGTTCAGCAACAGTTGGAAGTTCGCGTGAAATGCTTCTGCATCGGGAAGACCACTTGCCTGATCGACTGGGGTCCGCTGCCAAATCAATTCGCTTGGCAAAGGCAACACCTCATCGGTAACGACCGTATCTTCAGGATCAGCCAGCGGCGTTAAAGTCACCTGGTTGAGGGCCACCAGCAATTTCTCTTTGGCTGCCAGCAACCCGTCACGAGGATAGGTCATCGGTAAACCATTAGGGGCTAATTGACCCAATGCCACTAGCACTTCCTGCGATGACTGGAGCCTTTTCTGGGCAAGATTCAGGCAAGTTTCAATCTGAGCCATGGCCCGCCGAAACGCCCGCTGCTCGAACCAGGGGGCAGCCAGCAGCCCAATGACGAACCCGCCGCCGCCAGCCGTCATCAGGCCAACCACTCCAATCAAGCAGAAGATCAGGGTTTCGGCGGGCATGGAATGAGACAACGTTCAGGCTAGGTGAAAATAACGGACCGCTGGCGAATTCATGTTCCCGGAACAACTCGCTCAGCGCAGCATCCCTCATGGTGAACCTAGCACACCCTGGTGGGGGCTAACCTGCTGCTTCCGGTTCTTGCCTCAGCGAATGAGTCGAACGTGGCGCCTATTCCGGTTACGCGGCCGAGGCAACTAAGCAGCCGTGTAATCACAGGCCCAACGGCTTGGGCTTGTTACACTTTCACCAGCGAATGCCCGCTGTGGGTAGTCGCCAAGGCTTCATCAAGATTGATCTGATAGCTTTGCTGGCCACAGGCGGTCGGGTACTTGGTATCAACGCAGGCCTGGCACAGGGATGATGCAGGAAGATCGATGCTGCGGGCTAAGGCATCGTAGGACAAGTAACGCAAACTATCGGCTTCCAGGTCGAGAGCCATTTTCGCTTCGATCTCGGGAGTCAGCTTTGCTCCCTGCAGATGCTGCCAGGCGAACAATTGGGAAACGCTCGACATGTCGATCCCGTAATAGCAGGGGGCAACAATCGGCGGACAGGCGACGCGAACGTGAACTTCCTTCGCCCCTCCCCGCTCGCGCAATTGGGAAACCAGCACCCGCATCGTTGTCGAGCGCACAATCGTGTCTTCAATCAACAGGACCCGTTTCCCCCGCAACACTTCCGGCAGAGGAGTATACTTGGCCCGGGCTTTCGACCTGCGAACTTCAGCCCCTTCAATAAACGTCCGGCCGGCATAGCGATTGCGAATTAGCCCTTCCATACATGGCAGGCCCAGTTCAAACGCCATGCCGTCTGCTGCCCCGCGAGCCGTATCAGGGACCGGAACCACAATAATGTCGTCCCGCTCGCCGGTCTTATGCAGTGTTTCCTGCAAGGCGAGCTCGACCCCTAACCTCTTTCGCGACAGGTACACGCTGCGCTCATCAAGCACGCTCGCAACGTTTGCAAAGTAAATCCATTCGAAGAAGCAGTGTGCTTTGCGTGGAGACTCGGCGTATTGCACGACCTCCAGCTTGTTATCAGCAATAATCACCGCGTGCCCTGGCGGGACATTCCGGATCTGGTCGGCTGAGAAGCCCATATTCGCCAAGGCCACACTTTCGCTGGCACAGGCAAATAACGCTCCGTCGAAGGCATAGCACAGCGGGCGAATACCCAGCGGATCGCGCGAGGCAAACATCTCTCCGCGAGCATTCAAAAAGACGATGTTGTAGGCCCCGTCAAGCCGTTCCGAAAGGGTCTTGAGTAGCTCAGGCAAAGTGGGCCTGCGGTCACCAGCAATCAGTTGCGAAATCAAATGCAGCAAAATCTCGGTGTCAGTGTTTCGCGACAGATGAAAGTCTTTTGACTGCAAAATCTCGTGCCGCAAGTCATCCATGTTGGCCAGTTGGCCATTAAACCCAAAGCTGAACCACTTGTGTTTCTCGAGGTGTGTTCGTTCAAAAGGCTGCGCATTGCAGCGGTCGGCTGCACCAGTTGTGGCATAACGAACATGACCAATCGCGGCCGGTCCGTTAAACGTCCCCATCAGCTTCTTGTATTCTTCCGCGTTATTAACGTGGAACGCATCCGTCACTGTTCCAATGTCTTTGTACGTGGAAAGAAGCTGCGTGTTCTCCGGGTCATACCAACTGATCCCGGCAGCCAGTTGACCCCGGTTTTGAATTTCTTGCAGGAGAGCGGGAATCAACTTGGCCGTGTTGCGAGCCATTCCCCCGGGAACCAGTGGGCTGACCTCGCCGGTATTGAGGTGATAAACCGCTGCTACACCGCATTCATGGAAGAGTTCAGCCATATGGGGCTCTTGGTTGTCCCTGAAAGTCGAAGACCGCTTGGTCAAAAGTCCGCTGAATCAATCGAAACAAAACTCGCCGCAGGACCGACTTTGCGCGGTCAGCAAATCTCACCCATCTAACATTCAATCGCTAACCGTCAGGCTTTTGCTTCCCAGACGGAAAAGCCGATCCCTGACTCACTTGGCTATTCGAAGTGGCTATCCGCCAATTGTGGCTCCAATCCCGCAAGCCGTCCCAATTGCAGTGTATCGCCAGTTGGAAACATTCACCAATCTTCATGAGGATTCGATGAAGGAGTTTTCTCGCTGTTTGGCCAGCATAAACGGTTACAGCGGTTGGAAGTGATTTCCGCGCAGTCACTTCCGGCTTTTTTTCAAGGACTGAAGTCGACACGGGGGTTGCATTGCCCCGGTGAATCGGGGAGCATTTAACAACCCGGAAATCGCAGAAAAATTGAGCGAATGCCACATCCGAGCCCAAGCCGCCACCAACGCCTCCGTAAAACCATCCGCCAAAATCGAGTCGGCGAGTCGCTTGTCGAACCGACTCGCGGCGGCAGG